>JAJPJN010000116.1 GCA_021324185.1 Terriglobia bacterium
ATCCTTGCCTTCGTTCATCGCGAAGTGATCTACGGCTACTTGACCGGCTTTGATCCCGCACACAAACGGCTCAGCCCGGCCTCGATTCTTCTCTATGAATCCATCCGTGAGTGCTACCGGCTCGGTCTTCGCGCCTGGAATTTCTGCCGCGGTGACGAGCCCTACAAAACCGAATGGGGCGCCGAGGCCATACGCCGCTGCCGTGTACTGCTGCACCGCAGGCGTTCGTAAAGGCTCAGGTACTCGCGCAGCATCCGTTTCCCGTCGAACCGTGCAGCGGCAGCCGCGCGACAGCGAGCCGCTGGAATCTCTTCGATTCGCGCAACCGCCTCTGCCATCTCGTCTTCGGAATCGGCAATGAATCCGCTAAGGCCGTGCTCGATAACTTCGGGCAGCGCGCCCGATCGAAAAGCGACGACCGGCGTGCCCGAAGCCAGCGCCTCCATGCCGACCAATGAACTGGTCTCCGCCACCGTGCTCGGCGCCAGCAGGCATTTGGCCCGCGCCAGCAGATCGATCTTCTCCTCGAATCCGACCGGCCCAATGTAACGCCGCTTTGCATCGAGCAATGGTTCAACTTCTTCCTCAAAGTACGCCCGGTGTGTCGCAAACGGATGCACCGGCCCAGCCACAATCATGTCCATCCCCAGGCGATGCGCAACACGCAGCGCCGTATCGATCCCTTTCTCCGGGCAGATGCGGGCCAGTACAAAGAGAAAGCCTTCTTTCTGTTCTTGTGCCCGGTAACGCGGCAGGTCAATGCCGTTGCAAATGACCGGGCAGCCGTTAGCTACAGGATGCGATCGCGCTTGCGTCTGCGATACGAAGTTGACCGTCAATCCCGGCATGTCGAAAATGTGCGGCGGATACCAATTCACCGGCAGATGCAGCGTCGCCAGCATAGGCGGCCCGCTGCTTGGAATGTACTCGGCGAAATCCAAACCATGGAAGTGGATCAAATCCACCTCCGTGGTGGCCAATACAGATTCGATTGCGTTCCGGTGCGCCCGGTGTGCGATCCGGCGAGTCTCCTCGCTGATCTCATGGTTGGCGGCGAGCGTCGGCAACAGGCATCCGCTAACCGAAGAACCTCTGGCCGCAATTACAAACGAACGGTATCCCGCCCCGGCAATTCCTCGTTCCAAATACCAAAGGATCTGTTCCGAGCCGCCGGCCGCATCTGCGCTTACCGGCAGCAAAGGAAATGCGACACTCAGGACAGTCATACAGCCGCTGAAACCCCTAGCTGAGCCATCGCTCTCCTCGCGAGTCTGCGCCAAGTGTAACCATTCACACCCCAATCGAAATTTTCGTAGTAAAGTTTGCCGCGATGCGGCGGCTTGCGGAAATCGTAACCGGAAGACATGCGGATCGATTCTGCACGCACCGGAAATTGATCCAGCACTCGTTGCTGGCTCGAATAGGCGCCCAGCAGCGCGCGCTTCTTCCGCCGTTCTTCTTCAGTCAGCGTGTGCTCCCAGCAGCGATTCGGCAGGCGCTTTCGCCCGTCGAGGAATCGCTCTGTCTCCATCCCGCCATGCGCGCCCGCGTGATAGAGCGGAAACTCCAAAATCACCGGCTGCCTGCCTGTGCCGCCCAGAAGCGAGCGTGCCAGGTGCACTCCGGCCGCACAAGCATCGTGGTCTGGATGGCCGCCTTCATAGGCATGCGTAAAGACAACCGCCAGGCGAAAATGCCGGAAGAGCGCAGCCAGCCTCTTCGCCAGGATGGCAATGTGAAACGAGGATTCCTGGTCCGCATATCCCAGGCTGACCAACTTTACGCCTGCAAGACCGGCCATCTCAACGGCGGATTCCACTTCGCGCCGGCGTAGCGCTGCATATTCCCGCCACGACCCTGCACCGGCATTCGCAGCATCCGAGCCTCGGCGTGGCGCACCGTCAGTCACGTGTACTAGCACACGCAGATTCCGCAAGCGCGCTAACAACGTTCCCACCCCGAGTACCTCATCATCAGGGTGAGCTGCAATGATCGCTGCCGGATGCGAAAGCACGTCCTCCGGAACTGTCGTGCCCGTCAAAATCGTGGACGCCGCCCATTCCACCTGCTACGCCTCGGAAAGTTTCGTAACATGAGCCCGCACTCGCAAAATTTCGCCCACGCTCCACGCCTGCGCTATGCAACCGCGCGGCCGGTGCGGTGCATCTCCATCAAAAATCTCCGAGATTTGCCCCAGCCCCGCATCCCACAAATGCTCTTCGAGCGGAGCAAGCCATTCAAGCGCCTGTTGAATCGCCTCCGGGCTACTGCCGTGCACGCGCAAATAAGCCATGAGAAACGGACCCAAAAGCCAGGGCCATACTGTGCCCTGATGATACGCTCCGTCGCGCGCCGCCGGGCTTCCGTCACACCGCCCCGCATAGCGCGGGTCTTTCGGAGCGAGCGTCCGCAACCCAAACGGAGTCAGCAAGTCGTGTTCGACTCGTTCGACAACCCGCCGCGCGCGCTCACCTGTCAGCAGCGGATACATCAGGCTCAACGCCAGGATCTGATTCGGCCGGATGGACGCATCGCGCGAGTCACGATCCACCACGTCGTAGAGACACGATTCATCTTCGTTCCAGAACAGTGGCTCGAATGCAGCCTGTGCCTTCGCCGCCATCGCGCCATATTGCCGGCTACGCGCAACATCGCCCAGTTGCTTTGAAAAATCCTCCATCGTTCGCAGCGCGTTGTACCACAGAGCTTCGATCTCAACCGGCATGCCGGTGCGCGGCGTAACGGGAATTCCGTCCACCTTCGCATCCATCCACGTCAATTGCGTCCCCGGCTCGCCGCACGCCAGCAATCCGTTTTCCTGAACTTTGATGCCGAAGCGTGTTCCTCGCACATGCCAGTCGACGATGCCCTCCAGCGCCTCCATCAGTTCTGACCGCAGAAACGCGAAATCATTTGTGTGCCGTACAAACGCGCCAATTGCCTCGAAAAACCACAGGGTCGCATCCACCGTGTTATATTCCGGCTCGTCCCCCGCATCCGGCCAGCGATTTGGCAGCATGCCTTCGCTAATCATGCCGGCGTACGCCAGCAGAATCTTCTTGGCTGTTTCGATTCTCCCCGTCACAAGCGTCAGCCCCGGCAGCGCAACCATCGTGTCGCGTCCCCAATCGCTGAACCAGTGATAACCGGCCAGAATCGTCTCCAGATCTCCGCGCTTCACGATGAATTGATCGGCAGCCGCCTCGAGCAACCCATGTCGCCGGCGCGCAACTTCTCGCTCGCGAAATGTCGCCGCATCTCGCGCCTCATGCAACTCCGTCGAAGCAATCACCGCCGCGCTCAGCGTGCCCGCCAGCTCGAACCGCATCACAAACGGATTGAACAGATCTTCTTCGTAATCGAGCCCGCGTTCCTGCTCCACACGGTAATGAAATTTGTAGTACCACTCGCCTGTTTTCTGAACATCTGAGGCGTTATGCGCAAAGTGCAGTGCCGGCAAGCCAGGATACGGCGCAATCCTCACGCATCCCGGCGAAATCTGCACCTCACCGTTGAGCGCATCGTTAAAGTGCGTCAACGAGTGATAATCGCGAAATGCAATCAGCGGCCGGATTTCGATTACGCAGGGCCCACTAGCCTCGTACTCAACAACTGTTGTGTTCTCACGATGTACCGCAAATACACGCTTTTGAACAGTTAGATCCCGTACGCGGTACACAAAAATCGGAAACGGATCAAGCCGGAATTCCTGCAGATAAAGATGCCCAGCGGGATGAATCGCACCCGGGTACTCGTTCGCCGAGAGCGCAATCCGCGATTCACCGCAAATCACCGTCTCTTCCAGCTTCGATAGCAGAACGCATCGCCCCAGCGGCGGCTTCGTCGCCGCAACCAGCAAGCCATGATAACGCCGCGTGTTGAGACCGGGAATCGTTGAAGACGCAAAGCCGCCGATGCCGTTCGTCTCCAGCCATTCTTTTCCCAGCGTTGAATCCAGATCACGCGCCGGAAAATCGCTAAAGCGAATCACGCCCCGCCGCTCGCCGACGCCATACACCACGTCACCGGCAACTCCCTTCGGCTTGCTGAATCCCAAGCTGCCCGTTCTTTTTCGCTGCCCGGCATCGCATCTCAGTTTAGCGGCCGGCTTGCCCATGCCGTCTAGACTGAAGGTGATGCCCAAATCCTATTCAGCCCCTCCGCCCATGTCGATCGACACCTCCAAAAACTATGTCGCGACACTCGAGACATCGAAGGGGGCCATCGTTGCCGATCTCTTTGCCAAAGACGCGCCGAAGACCGTAAACAATTTCGTCTTCCTCGCCCGCGAAGGTTTTTATGACGGCACCAAATTTCACCGCGTCATCCCAAATTTCATGATCCAGGGTGGCGACCCCGAAGGTACCGGCCGCGGCGGTCCCGGCTATCGCTTCGAAGATGAAACGAAGGGAAATCCTCACAAACATCAGATCGGCTCGGTTTCCATGGCAAACGCGGGCCCAAATACAAATGGCAGCCAGTTCTTCATTACCCATGTAGTTACCGAGTGGCTCGACGGCAAACACACCGTGTTTGGTCAGGTGCGCAGCGGCCAGGACGTCGTCAACGCCATCAAGCAAGGGGACGAGCTGAAGTCCGTCAAAATCGAAGAATCGTAGCGGCGAGCCATGACCAGAGACGAAGCCTGGCAGATCGTTTGTGAATTCGTTCAGAGCGATAATCTACGCCGCCACATGCTCGCCGTCGAAGCCTGCATGCGCGCCTACGCAAAAAAATTCGCTCAGGATGAAGAGCAATGGGCCGTCACCGCGCTGCTGCATGACTTTGACTGGGAGATTCATCCTGCCGCGCCGGATCACCCCATGAAAGGCGAGCCCATTCTCGCTGAGCGCGGCGTCGACGACACCACGCGTCGCGCCATTCTTTCCCATGCCACCTATAGCGGCGTGCCGCGTGAATCCCTCATGGAAAAAGCGCTCTTTGCCTGTGACGAACTGGCGGGATTCCTGACGGCCTGCTCTTACGTCAAGCCGGGCCGCAGTATTGAGGAAGTGGACGTGGGCTCTGTGAAGCGGAAGTTGAAAGACAAAGCATTCGCCCGCAATGTCAATCGCCAGGACATCATCCAGGGCGCGCAAGAACTCGGGGTGCCTCTCGATGAGCACATCGCGTTTTGCATTAACGCGATGAAGGAGCGCGCCGCTGAACTCGGCCTCGCGGGCGCGGCTCCCTCCTTGACGTAACGGCTGGAATTAGTAGTGCCGGTCGCGCGCAACCTTCAGGTCTTCCAGATCGTGCATCAGCGCATCGCGGCTGCTCGCCTGCAACACGTTGTGATCCAAAATATCCTTGATCGAATCAATCGATTTATTCAGTTCACCGCGGTCAAAATGGCCATGCGTCCGTTTCCGGTCGAACGTTGACAGGTGCCCTTGCGCATGGTGATAGCGCTCTAATTGATCGCCCTTGTTGTGCTCCAGCTCGGACGCCACGCGCAAGTCATTCTGCGTGCGATCGACCAGCGCGCGCAACCCGCCGCCATAAGGCGCCGGATACTCCTGCCCGTAGACGGGCGCCTGCGCCGCCAGCGCCGCTACTCCCCCGCAAGTCAGGCCGAGCGTCAGAACAACAGCTTGCAAGCATCTCATCGTTTTCATGCAAACTTCCCTCCGAAAAGTGAGACGCGCCAGACTCCCGGACTTTTTTGCCTGAAACGCAGTAAGGAAGATTAAATTCCCTCAAAACTACTGGTTCGCAAGCGCCAAAGCGCCATACAGAACGCTGTCGTCCCCCAACGCCGCGGGAACCACATCGCGCCGCGCCCGCGACCACGCCGTCATCTGCCGGTTCAACTCAGCTCTCAGCGGCAGGAACAGCGCATCACCCGCTTTTGAGATGCCGCCGCCAATCACGATTCTCGCCGGATTAAGCATCATGATGGCCGCCTTCAACCCACGCGCCAGTAGAACAACGTAACGTTCGACAAATTTTCGATTGGCCAGTAATTCGCTCGCCGGCTTCCCGAAATCCCGCTCCAGCCACAACCCGCAGCACATCCGCTCCAGGCACCCGTTCGAGCCGCAGAGGCAGGGCGGCCCGTCAGGCTCAATCTGGATGTGGCCGATCTCACCTGCGAACGAATCTGCGCCCCGATAGATCTCACCGTGGACAATAATGCCGCCCCCGATCCCGGTCGAGAGCGTCATGTAGAACAACGGATCATAACCTTTACCGGCGCCGTAAACCGACTCCCCCAAAGCGCCCACGTTTGCATCGTTATCCATCGTGGCCGGCGCGCCAGTCAGGCGTCTCACGTTTTCGACCAGCGGATATTGCGCCCAGCCCTCCACGTGCGTCGATAGCGTAACGGTCTGTGTTGGAAAATCGACCGGGCCTCCGAATCCGATCCCACAGCGCTCTGGAGCAAAGCCGTAATCGTGCGCCCAATCCCGGTAGATGCGCTCGATCTCCGCAAGCAGAGCGCCGGGGCCGCCCGCGCGATCGGTCGCCCGGCTCTCGCGGTAAATCATTTCATCATCGCGGAAAGCCGCCAGGGAGAACTTCGTACCGCCGATATCAATCGCGAGGGTGCGCATGTCACGCAATTACGCGTGTTGCGCCATGTGCTTGCCTTCGGCGAACTCTTCGATCATCTTTTTGTTGAAAGCGGGGATATCGTCCGGTTTGCGGCTGGTCACAAGTCCATGATCGGTGACTACCTCCCGATCAATCCACTCGCCGCCAGCGTTACGAATATCCGTTTGGAGTGAGGGCCATGAGGTGATCTTTCGCCCGCGCACTACATCTGCTTCCACCAGCATCCACGGGCCATGGCAGATGGCTGCGACCGGTTTACCGGCTTCGAAAAACGCCTTCACAAATTGCACCGCGTCCGCATCCTGCCGCAGATGATCCGGGTTCATAACGCCGCCCGGCAGCAGTAATGCATCGTATTGACCGGGGGTCGCGTTCTTC
Source organism: Terriglobia bacterium (assembly GCA_021324185.1). GTDB lineage: Bacteria > Acidobacteriota > Terriglobia > Bryobacterales > Bryobacteraceae > Bog-105. Next base: position 6,937 of record JAJPJN010000116.1, read on the forward strand.
AATTCTGTATCCACCTTGATCTGCTCGCCCCACTCGGTATGATTCCAGCCCTTGATCTGCCCCGATTTCGGAGAAATCACCTCGGTCACCGCGCCGGCCTGCTCGAGTGCCTTCCGCGGCTCCAGAAGTTCCACCTGCTCCACGCCGTCCGTGGCCAGAATCGCAACTCTTTTGTTCTTCAGGGAATCGCTCATATCGGTTGTTCCTCCGAAAAATTGGATTCCGCTTTGATTCCCTGGTTTCGTCTGACGAGCGCGTCTAAGGCAGCCCGCGCCGGTCCACCAAAAGCAAAATGATCAGAATGATCAGAATCAGACCCAGCCCACCGGCCGGATAATAACCCAGCCCCCAGCCGGCCGCATAGGGCCACGTCGGAAGACTTCCAATCAGCAGCAGAAAGATGATGATAATAAGCAGCAGGCGAAGCATCAGGCACTAACCTATCAGAAACCACGCCGCCGCGATACAGAAATTACGTCACGCCTAACGTGTTGTCGGATTCCAGCGGTTCGAATTCAATCACCATTTCCGAGTTTTGCAGAGCGGCTTCAAAGTCCTCCTCTTTGCCTTCCGCGACGTCGTACTCCCAGATCTCCGTCGTCAAGCCAAGAAAGCCGTCATCTTCTTCGATGCGGTCGGAACTGTGCAGCGCCTGAGGCTCGTTGCGCCCGACAAATACCGCGTCCAGCACAGTCTCATCGTCAAGCTGTGCATCCAGAAAGTCGGCGGGATTGTCCGCCTTCTCGCCTTGCTGGTTCGATCGTTCGCGAAAAACAACCCGGTATTTCATGGTGACCCTGCTACTTCCCGACCTTCGCTTCAGTATCTTTTGCCATCTGCAAATGCGATTGCAGGATGGGCAGCGTGGCTGAGGCGAATGATTTGAGTTGCGGATCTTTGCCGTGATTGGCTTCGGTCTGGAATTCCTTCACCTCCCCCTCGTGATCCTTCACCATATTTTTCATATAGGCTTTATCAAAATCGGGGCCGGATAGCTTGGACAGTTTGTCATACTCAGCCTGGTCTTTTGCGTTCATGTCGGCCGGAAGAGTCATACCTTCCTTGGCCGCAATCGACTTTAGCTCGTCATTGGCTTTCGTATGATCGTCCAGCATTCGCTGCCCAAAAGCCTTAACGTCGGGGTTGCTCGCTTTTTCAACCGCTAATTGCCCCAGCTTCACCTCGGCGATTCCACCCTGTGCGGCTTTCATTGCGAAAGTCGTATCGGCGGAATTCATCATCTTCTGCGCTCCGTTGTCCATGTGCTGGCTGGAGGTTTGCGCCTGAGCAGCGCCTGTGGTAAGCAGCATTGCCGCAAACAATGCTGCCGGCAGAATGGTTGGTATTCTCATGTGAGCCTCTAATCGTTTGATTAGGTGCTCGGGGAGTGGTTACTTGCTGGAATTAGCCCGAAAGTCTCTTTTAGCCGAGATCGTTTGCCAGCGCGTAGCGTGTCATTTGCGCGGTAGAGCGCAAGCCCAGCCGCTGCATAATCGCCGCCCGATGGAATTCCGCCGTGCGCACGGAAATGTTTAACTGGTTCGCGATGTCTTTAGCGCTGCAACCCATCGCGATGAGCCGCAGAACCTCGCGTTGCCGGGCCGTCAGGTCATTATTACGGCCGCCATTTGTGTGCCCCGCCGATTCTAGCGGCGCCAGCAGCGATTCTCCCTCTAAAACGGCATGAATTGCCGAAACCAGTTCCTGCGCCGGAGCGCGTTTGGACAGATAGGCTTTAGCCCCGGCCATAGCCGCCTGTTCCAGGTATTTGGCGTCGGAGTGCATCGAGAGGAAAACAATCGGCAGGTTCGGCGCTCGCTCATGCACTTTGCGTGCCGTGATAAAGCCATCCGCCCCAGGCATGCTCACGTCCAAAATGGCCACATCCGGTTGAAAGTCTTCCACAGCCTTCAGAAAGGACTGGCTGTTGTCAACCGTGTGGATGTCAAATTCTTCCTGCATCATGGCGCGCAAAGCGTCCAAAATGAGGTGGTGATCGTCCGCTAAGAGGACTTTAGGGCGATTTCCTTGCTGCATAACAATCAGCGTTCCCTGGAGTGAATTACTCTTCCATTATGACCCGTATTGGCTTAACTACGTAACCTCGAAATAGGGGTTATCCCCAGGTTTGGGTAAGAATTATCTGATCGCGGCGGCTTCCGGCTGTTCGGCCCGGCCGAAAACGACCCGCTCCATTTCGCCGAAACTCAGGTAGTTGGGAATGATAAAATCCGCTCCTACGTCAATGAGCCGTTTGCGTTTCCATGGATCGACCGTCACGCATTCCGGCTCCGCGGTCGCGACCCCTATCGCAGTTCCCCCCGCTTTCTTTACTTCTTCAATTTCAACATAGCCATCCCCAAAAACCAGTAATTCGGCTGCGCGAAACCCCGCTTCCGAAAGAATGCGCTGCACCAAAATGGCTTTGGAAAAGCTTTTCAGATCCTCCTGGGCGCCGTAAATGCGCGCCCCGAAATAGCGCGCCACATCCAGCAGTTCGGCTTCTTCTTTTACGTTCGCATGATCGGTGCCGCTGGCCAGATAAAGAACAAGCCCCCGGCTCGCCAGCTCTTCCAGAACTCTACGGCTACCCGGAACCAGGTAGCGCGCCGGATCGGCACGCCGCGATCTAAGATCGGCCAGCCGGTGGCTGATCTTCATGCCCAGCCGGTCCAGATATCGTTTTTTATAGACTCGCGGGTCAGCAGGAATCCCGCCCCGCGCGCGCACCGCCTCGGCCAGCGCCATCATCTGGTAAATCGTCTCTTTGCCGGTCAGCCGCCAAATAAACTCTTCTACCGTGGCCTTGAGCTGCTTTTCGCTTTCACCCGTACCAAGCTGCGCCAGCTCTTCGATGCACATCGGCGCCATGATCTCCATCCAGCCGGAGCGAATGAGCGAAAGCGTGCCATCAAAATCGAAAATAACTACTTTGGCCTCTGCTGCCGATGCCCCAGGCCGAACGATTTCAATCACTTCTCATCATTTTGCCATGCCGTCCCATGCGCTGAACTCCCCGCTGCCCGTTCAACCTCCGACGGGTTGCTAAGATGAGAACTTTCGCTACCGATTTATGCGCGTCGCAATTATTGGAACAGGCTATGTCGGGCTGACTACCGGAGTTTGTCTGGCTTCGATCGGGCATCGAGTGGCTTGCCTCGACACCGACCAAACCAAAATTGCAGCGCTTAAGAACGGCAAGATCCCCATCTTTGAGCCATATCTCGAAGACCTTTTAGCGGACTCGCAGCACAACCTGGAATTCACCTCCTCCTACGCGGAAGCCATACCGGGCGCTGAGGTCGTCTTCATCGCCGTCGGCACGCCGCCCACCCCCTCAGGCGCCCCCAATCTGGAGTTCCTGTCTCAGGCCGCGCGCAGCATCGGCGAACACCTGGACAACGATTTCACCGTAGTGGTAAACAAATCGACCGTGCCCATCGGCAGCGGCAACTGGGTGGAATCGCTGTTGCGCGATGCCTGCGAGCAGCGATCTGACCGCCGCGGGCCGGAGTTCGCCGTCGCTTCCAACCCCGAGTTCCTGCGCGAAGGCTCTGCCCTTCACGACAGCCTGTACCCCGATCGCATCGTTATTGGAGCCGATGAGCCGAGGGCCTTGGAAGTACTTTATACCCTCTACCGGCCCATCCTCGATCAGACTTTTCCCGCCCCTACCTATCTTCCGCGCCCGGAGACCGTAAGTGCCATCCCGCTGGTGTCCACCGACCTGGCTTCTGCCGAACTGATCAAATACGCGGCAAACGCGTTTCTGGCCTTAAAGATCAGCTTCATTAACGAAATCGGCCTGCTGGCGGAACGGGTCGGAGCGGATATTTCGGAAGTTGGCCGCGGCATCGGCCTGGATTCACGCATCGGTCCGCGTTTCCTCAACGCCGGAATTGGCTGGGGCGGGTCCTGCTTCGGCAAAGATACTGCGGCATTGATCGCGACAGCCGGCGAATATGGCCTCCATCTGCCCATCGTCGAAGCAGCGCGAAAAATTAACTGCCGCCAGCGCGACCGCGTGGTTGAAAAACTGCTCCATGAGCTGAAGATCCTTAAAGGCCGTAGCATCGGCTTGCTCGGGTTGGCCTTTAAACCCAATACCGACGACCTGCGTGAGGCTCCTGCTATAGAAATTGCGCAGAAGCTGATCGACCGGGGCGTGCGCGTGAAGGCCCACGATCCCATTGCCGCCGAGCGCTTCTGCCGCGAGCACGGCAAGATCGGCGTCCAGCTCTGCCGCACCCCCTACGAAGTGGCCGATGCCTGCGACGCGTTGGTACTGGTCACCGAATGGAACGAATACCGGGATCTCGAATGGGAATGCATGGCAAAGCGCATGCGAAATCCCCTGGTACTCGATGGCCGTCATGCGCTGGATCGCGAAAAGCTACAGCGCGCTGGATTGCGTTATTTAAGCCTCTGCTGAGCGGGCGCGTTCAGATTTGGCTTGCTCTTCGCCGGACGGTGACATTTCTTCCATTTGCTTCTTCAGCCATGCCGGCGGGCGGCCACGCCGCGGCGTGTCTTTGCTGAGCCGCTCCAATGCTTCGATGGCCTGATCAAGACCCTGGCGCTCGGCCTGCAGCTCAGCGATCATCCTGTGCAGATCCATTCCTGTAGAGAATACCTGATCGTAAGACCCAAAGATCGGAA
>JAJPJN010000157.1 GCA_021324185.1 Terriglobia bacterium
CCGATACAGGCTCTGGTTCACGCGTTGCTTGCGCTTTTGTTTCGGCAGCAGCACGGGCGATAGCCGCTGAAAAATATCGGCCTGCTGATTCCGGTTCAGGCCCCCGGCAATGCGGCCGCAGAAGATCCACCACTGGGTTTCGTTCTCGACCTGATTTCCGAATGCAAGCCCCGACGAATAAACGCGCCGGGCTTGCTCAATCCGAAAATCGTCACCCGTGAATCCGAAGCCGGGCCGCAGGCAGAAACCCGTCAGATTCAACCAGCGCGCTTCATGATGCGCGTTCTTCCGGCGGCCCTCGGACAGCGCCAGCAACTTATCAGCGAGCGCTCGAATGGTAGGAAGCGGCCACGAAAGCCGCCCCAAACCGAGCGCCTGTTCCAGCCGCGCCGGCAACTGTTCCGGTGGAAATGACGCACTGGATTTCCCAAACATCTGCTCAATCAGTGCTTCCGCGTTGGCTTGCGTTTCCGCACTGACCACCGCACCCGACCGCACCGCCGCCACAGCAGCCGGCGCGATCTCCTGATCAGCGGATTTGCGCAGTTGAAACTGCAGGCGCCAGCGGTGCTCGCTGATCTTCGATTCTGCCCACGCTTCAAGCGTCCCCACCTCACTCAATCGCGCGCCGAGAGTAACCGGTACGCGTCGCTCGCCGCCTTTGCCGAAACGAATCACGGCGCGCAAAGGCGCATGCAATCGGGGGTCACTCGCGGGATCAAGAAGGTCATCCGTAGTAGAAAATTGCACTACATCGCCGGCCGCATCCTCGGTCCGGCTCAATGAGCTATATAGCCGAAACGCCACCGGCGTGTTGGCCAGCAGTTCCAGTTCCGGCTGTTCCAGCCTGATCTCCTGTCCTTCCTCCGTACCACGCGGCATGAGGCAGACAGCGTTGATCGATGTCGAAGCCGGCGTATAGAAACTGTTCAGGCCTAAGTAATACGCGCGCGGCAGGCCGCCACGCACCAGCACGCCCGCGCCTGAAGCGCGCACATACGAGTAATACGCCGCGCCCACAGCAACCGCCAGATCGAGATCATGATTTTCAAAGACCAGTGGGCGGCGTCCGAACCACTGTTCCACCACATCGCGCACCCGATCGCGAAAGACCGGCGGGATAAAAAAGCCGCCGTTGAACAGAATCGCGTCTATGCCCTTGTCTGCTGCCGGCGAGTTGTGCAGAAATTCAGCCAGATGCCGCGTAATGGCTGGATCGGAAACATACGGCAGCCCGAGCTCGCGGAAAACGCTCTGCTTCTCCTGCTGCGGAACATCGCTCAAAGCGCACGGAGGCAAAAAACCGCCCAGCGCTAATTCCAGCACTTCCTCCCGCGTAATCGAAGTCTTGAGCGTGCCGCCGATCAAGGCCGATCCCGCGCCCACCACAGTCACATCGACGGATGCCAGACCACCTTCAGCAAGCAGTTGCTCCTTCGCCGCCGAGCACTGCCTCCGCAACGCGCTACGCTGCCGTAGCGACAACGTTTTGCCTAATTTCGATTCCGCCAGCCACGAGATGGTCAGGTCGAGATTATCGCCGCCCAACAAAAGATGGCGGCCGACTGTGGTTCGCGTAAACTGAACGCGATCGCCTTCCCGATCCACCCGAACCAGCGTAAAATCGCTCGTGCCGCCGCCCACATCGCACACAAGCACCAGTTGGCCATCGAACAACTCCTTGTTCGAACGCGCAAGATGGCTCGAGATCCAGGCGTAGAATGCAGCCGCGGGTTCTTCAAGCAGTGTGAGGTTTTCAATTCCGGCATCGCGGGCCGCCTGCACCGTGAGTTCGCGAGCTTCTTCATCGAAACTCGCCGGAACGGTCACCACCACCTGCTGCGCCGCTAACGGCACTCCCTTTGCCCGTTCCCACGCATCGCGCATGTGCGCGAGATAACGAGTGGATGCTTCGACCGGCGAAAGAATCCGGCCTTCTTCCTGCGAATCCCAGGGCAAAATCTTCGCCGTGCGATCTGCTTCAGAGTTTGACAGCCACGACTTCGCGGAATGCACCGTCTTGGTCGGCACCAGCGCGCCCTGATCGCGCGCATAGGCGCCCACCACGGGAGGATCGCTCAGATAAAGAAACGACGGCAACGTCCGCAGCGCCGCAGTGCGATTCGCATCCACCTGCTGCTCAATCGGAAGCACATGAATGGGCGGAAAATCCGCTTCGGCCGCCTCCTGCGGATCGACATAGGCGAGCGCCGAATTCGTGGTGCCAAGATCGATTCCGACGTTCATGCGGCAGCGGCAGCGCGTTCGCGAACGTTGAACTCGAGTTTCCAGCGCCGCCCGTCGGCAGCAACGCACCACAGTTCCAGCATCCCGGTCTCGGTGACATTGCTTTCGAGCGTCACTGGCACAACTTCTTCGCGATCTCCGTCTTTAGCAGGCAGAAGCACTTCAATGGGCGCGAGTTCTTCCAGCTCGTCCGTAATCTCTTCAATTAACGCGCCGGGTGGATCGGTCTTGCGCGCAAGCGAAGAGAAGAACCGGAATTCCGCCGGTTCGCCAACCACCAGCGCGAAACGGCGTTGCGGCAGTTCCACTTTGCTGCCTTCTTCCAAACCGAATGGCGCCACGGTGAGAGCTTTCATGGGCGCCGGCAATCCCGGAACAGCGGGCAGCGAGCTCTCGATGCCCACATAATAGGTACGCGGAATGCCGCCGCGAATGCGCACGCCTTTGCCTGTTTTCGCCAGACCATAATAGGCCGCGCCGTATGCAACGGCATGCATCAGGTCCGCTCGCTTCGATTCATTCTGCAGCTCAGTAACCGGCACGCTCTGCCAGCTATTGATGACTTCAAACAGGCGCTGCTCGATAGCCGCAGCCTGCAGAACACCGCCATTCAGCAATAAATGAGTCGGCGGGACATTCCCCGCCTGCCGCAAAAATTGAGCCAGATGCTTTGTGACCGCAGGATCGGCCGCGTAGTTCAAACCGGCTTCCATGAGCGCGGCACGGCGTTGTCTTTGCGGCGCGGCATCGGACGACACCACAGGAAAGAATCCGTCAACCAGCAGGTTGCGTACTTCTTCGCGCGTGATCTTACCGCGAATCGTGCCCCCAACCAGACCGGTGCCGCGGCCGAGAATCGTCAAAGCCTGTTCGTCCGGCGAACCCGGGCCATCGGAAAGCAGCCGCTCTTTCGCCGCGCGGCACTGTTGCCATAACGAATGAAACTGAATCGCATCCAGCTTTGTGCCTTTTTGCGCGAACTGCTGTTCGGCATAGCGCGCCAGCGCCAAGTCCATGTTGTCGCCGCCGAGAAGCAGATGCTCGCCGACCGCCACGCGCTCGAGCTGCAGCTCGCCACCTTTTTCGGTGACCGAAATGAGCGTGAAATCGGTGGTGCCGCCGCCGATGTCGACAACCAGAATCAGATCGCCCGGCTTCACCTGCTCGCGCCAATTCGGATTGCGTTCAATCCAGGCGTAAAACGCGGCTTGCGGCTCCTCAATGATCGTTACTTCGGGATACCCCGCCTGCTGGGCCGCGCGCTGCGTCAGCTCGCGCGCTGCCGCATCAAACGATGCCGGAACGGTAATCAGCACGGTCTGATGTTCTAGCTTCTGCTCCGGATGCGCCGCATCCCAGGCCGAACGCAAGTGGAGCAGATACTGCCGCGAGGCTTCCACAGGCGAAATCTTCTGCACTCCTTCCGGCGCGGCGAGCGGAAGCAGCGGCTGCGTGGGATCGGCATTTTGATGCGACAGCCAGGATTTTGCGGAAGCAACCAACCGGCTTGCATTTTCTACTCCGCGCTTTCGAGCCAAGTGGCCGGTGATGTACTGCGGCTTCGCATCCCAGGGCAGCGCCAGCGTGCCCTCGACGAACTCGCTCGGCCCCGGTATATATAAGGATGACGGCAGCAGATCCACGCTCGCGATCTCGCCGGGGTTGACTAACTGGATGATCTGGAAGAGTTCCACTTTCGCGGATTCTTCTGCAGCCGCCAGCGCATACGCCAGTGCGCTGTTCGTCGTCCCTAAGTCGATACCGATGATGTAATCCGGCACTTACTCAACTTCCAATTCAGCCGGTGCGAGCACAGACGGGTCCTGTTTGCCGATGGGAGGCAAATTCACCGATTGCGCCATCCAGCCACGATGGCGCAACGTTCCGCCTGCAACCTTGCCGGAAGCGGGAACATTTCCGATCAGCTTGATGCGGTTCGGATCGGGCGCTTTGGATGGGTCCAGCTTCTGATATGTGCCTTCGACGCCGTCAATCACCGGCGCAAGCGAAATGTGCCGGTTCAGACTCACCCGGCAATCCGTATGCAGCGTACGAACGGCCGCGCCAATCTGATCATCTGCATAAGACGTGATGTCTTCCATCAGGAAATCGATCAGGCGCGAGTCGCGCTGCAGAATCTGCAGTATCTGAAGCGCCCCGTCACTCGTCTTGACCTTCGGAAGCTCGGGCGCAGGCGTCGGAACAGCTTTCGCCTTCGTGAACCCGAATTCGATTGCTATATCTTCCGGCAGAACGCCTTTAAAAAGAATGGAAAAAAAGCTGCGAAACGCGGCTGAAACTCTTGACAATAAAAGCCCTCGTGAAACTTAAGGATAACAAGCGGTACGCTGCTTCTAATGCTGCTTGCTCCTTTATTGCTGGCCCTCGCCGTTCATGTCGACACCTCTCAAAAGCTGGGTCCCATGCAGCAGATTTGGGGCTTCTTCGGCTATGACGAGCCGAACTATACCTACACTGCAAATGGTTCCAAGCTGATCAACGAATTAGGCGGGCTCGCGCCCGATCCGGTCTACATCCGGGCGCATTTTTTGCTGGCGACCGGCGATGCACAGCCCGCTCTCAAGTGGGGCTCCACAAATGCTTATACGGAAGATGCCGCAGGCAACCCGGTCTACAACTGGACCGTTATCGATCGCATCTTCGATACCTACCTTCATGCCGGCGCCAGGCCGTTTGTCGAAATCGGCTTCATGCCGGAAGCTTTGTCGAGTCATCCGGAGCCATACCAACACCAGTGGCCGAAGTCCAACTTCACGGGTTGGAGCTATCCGCCGCGCGATTACAACAAATGGAGCGCGCTCATTTACCGCTGGGTTGAGCATTGTGTCCAGAGGTATGGCGCGCCTGAAGTGCAGTCCTGGTATTGGGAGGTCTGGAATGAGCCTGACATCGATTACTGGCACGGCACGCCGGAAGAGTACGACAAGCTGTACGATTACACCGTCAAAGCGGTGAAACGTGCGCTACCCGCAGCTCGCGTAGGCGGGCCTGCAACCACCGGTCCTGGCTCGCAGCGATCGAGCGGCTTCTTACGGCAGTTCCTGGATCATTGCGATAAAACCGGTGCGCCTCTCGATTTCATCAGCTTTCATGCCAAGGGCAAGCCGGCGCTTGTCGACGGGCACGTTCGCATGGGCCTCGCACAAGAGCTAAGCAATGTACAGAACGGCGTAGACATCGTGCGCAGTTTTCCCAAATTCGCCGCTCTTCCCATCATCTTGAGCGAAGCCGACCCGGAGGGCTGCGCTGCCTGCTCCGCGCAGCACTATCCGCAAAATGCCTACCGCAATGGGCCGCTCTATGCTTCCTATACCGCGGCCGCGCTCGATGGCATTCTCAACATCGCGGCACGCTCCCGCGCAAACATTGCGGGCATGCTCACCTGGGCGTTTGAGTTTGAGAATCAGCCGTACTTCGCCGGCTTTCGCGAGCTGGCGACGAACGGGATCGACAAGCCCATCCTGAATCTGTTTCGCATGCTGGGCATGATGCAAGGGGAGCGGGTGAAAACCGAAAACTCGCTGGCCACGGCCAACGATCATGCCATCTCGGTGCTGATTTGGAATTACCAGCCGGAAGACATTCCGCAACCAGCCGAGCCCCTCGCGTTAGATGTTGTATCGCGTGCTCCGGATCGCGTCCTCATGCATCATTACCGTATCGATGCCGGGCACAGCAATTCCTACTCCGCATGGCTGAGGATGGGATCGCCGCAGCAGCCAACGCCGGAACAGTATGCCGAACTTGAAGCTGCGGGGCAATTGCAGTTGCTCGAATCTCCGCGCTGGATAAGATCGAACGAAGGCCGCATTCAAGTTCGATTCGACTTGCCGGCGAACTCCGTTTCGCTCGTCCAGTTCAGTTGGTGAATATCATTCCTCGAAACAATTCCAGGCTCTCGTCCTTCACACGGGTATGGCGACTAAAAAGAAATCTTCCTCCGGATCAGGTTCGAAATCGAAGCGCACGACGAAGAACAAGATGCAGAAGGTCATGCATGAGTACAAACATGGCGAGCTGAAATCCGGCGGCAAGAAAAAAGTTAAGAGCCGTAAACAGGCAATCGCTATCGGATTGAGCGAAGCACGCCGAGCCGGCGCCAATGTCCCCAAGAAGGGCGCGAGCAAGAAATCCAGCAGCAGCAGGAAATCGAGCAGCTCGAAGAAGAGCAGCAGTTCGAAAAAATCAACTTCGAAGAAGTCTTCGTCGAAGAAGTGAGTTCCGCGTTCGGGCCAGACCCCTCATAGCCGATACTGAAAGCGTGAAGTTTTGCTGTCTCCTCGTTGTGGCGCTGCCGGCGCTGGGCCTCGCTGCTGATATAACGCCGCGTGCCGCGCTCATCGAGATTTATGGCGCGCATAAGGTGCCGGCCGATAAAATTCGCAAAGCCCTCGGTACTGAGGAGGGCGGCCCGCTACCCTCCCGCCAGGATGCCGAGGATCGAATCGATAAACTGCCCGGCATTGTCGCCTCGCGCATTGAGGCTGCCTGCTGCCTGAATGGCGGAATGATTCTCTATGTCGGCGTACAGGAAAAGGATGCTCCGCATTTCGAATTTCATCCCGCCCCCACGGCCGGCATCGCCGTTCCCGACGATCTTCAGGCAAGCTACAAGAGCTTCCTCGATGCCGTTGCCGAAAGCATTCACGGCAACACTGCTGACGAAGACCTCACCAACGGTTACTCTTTGATGGCCGATTCCCAGTGCCGCCAGTTGCAGCAGAGTTTTATTCCGGCCGTCGAGCGCAATCTCAGCCTCCTAGATCGCGTCCTCCGTGAAGCCGCCGATCCCGAGCAGCGCAGCATGGCCGCCTACCTCCTGCAATACGGCCCGCGCGGTCCTCGTACCTCCAAGGTCATCGTGGATGCGCTCCAGTACGGGCTGCAGGATCAGGAAGACCTGGTGCGCCAAAACGCCATCCGCTCGCTCCAGGCCATCGCCATTGGAGCGAAGCTGCATCCGGAGCAGCAAATCCATGTCGAGCCTACCTGGTTCATCGAGCTGCTGAATTCCGTCGTCTGGTCAGATCGCCACAGCGCTTCTCTCACCCTGGTGGACCTTACTGAAAATCGCGATCCCGATACGCTCGCGCTCTTGCGCCAGCGCTCGCTCGATTCGGTCCTTGAAATGGCGCGCTGGCATGATCTCCAGCACGCGCTGCCGGCTTTTATCCTCGCCGGCCGCCTGGCCGGTCTCAGTGAAGAGCAGATCCGCCAGTTCTGGATTGCCGGCAACCGGCAACCGGTGCTTGAAAAAGCTTTGCATCCGAATAAAAAGATCAAAGCAATAGACTGAGTTTCGGCCTCCACCGGCCAGTTATACTCGATGTGTTGTTTCTCAAATCAGCACCTCCGGCCCGTTTGCTATTGCCATCTGACTGGACGCTCTCATGCCCCAATTCGATCTGGTAGTCATCGGTTCCGGTCCGGCCGGCCAGCGTGCGGCCATTCAAGGCGCCAAAGGCGGTAAACGAGTCGCGCTCATCGAGCGCCGCGAAGTAATCGGCGGTGTTTGCATCAACACCGGCACCATCCCCAGCAAGACCATGCGCGAAGCGGTGCTGCATTTTTCCGGTTACAACTACCAGAACATCTATGGCGTCAGCTATCGCGTGAAGGAAAAGATCACCATGGCGGATCTTGCCTTTCGCGTGCAGCACGTTATCAAAACAGAGATCGATGTTACCCAGGCGCAGTTATCGCGCAATGGCATTGAGGTGCTGACCGGCGTCGCCTCGTTCAAAGACCCCGGCACGATCAACGTAACCAACACGCGCGGGACTGCGGAGATCAGCGCGCAGAAGATCGTCATTGCAACGGGCACCAAGCCGGCGTCTTCGCCGAAAGTCCCGATCAACGCCAGAACCATCATTAATAGCGATCAGATCCTCGATATGCCCAGCGTTCCCAAGACGCTGATCGTTGTCGGCGGCGGCGTCATTGGCGTCGAATACACCTGCATGTTCGCCACCTTGGGTGTGCGCGTCACGCTGATTGAAAAACGCCCGCGGCTGCTCGAATTCGCCGATCAGGAAATCGTCGAAGCGCTCTCCTATCATCTGCGCGACCACCGCGTGACCATGCGGCTGAACGAAGAAGTCTCGAGCGTCGAAGAGACCTCCGATGGCGCCGGTGTCGTGGCCAATCTCGAAAGCAAAAAGAAGGTATCGGGTGATGCTCTGCTCTACGCCGTTGGCCGGCAAGGCAACGTCGATGAGCTGAATTTAGCCGCTGCCGGCCTCACCGCCGATCCGCGCGGCCGTGTCGCCGTGAATGAGTATTACCAGACCGCCAATCCCAACGTCTACGCCGTTGGCGATGTGATCGGATTTCCCAGCCTCGCCTCCGTCTCGATGGAGCAGGGCCGCATTGCCGCCGCTCACGCCTTCGGAAAACCGGTTTCCTCCAACCCGAATTACTTCCCGTTCGGCATCTACACCATCCCGGAAATTTCCTTCATAGGGAAAACCGAAGAGCAGCTTACCGATGAAGACGTGCCCTATGAGGTCGGCGTGGCGTATTATCGGGAAATCGCGCGCGGGCAGATTCGTGGCGATACCACCGGCCGGCTCAAGCTGATCTTTCACCGCGAAACGCATGAGCTGCTTGGCGTGCACATCATCGGCGAAGGAGCTTCCGAATTGCTGCATATCGGACAGGCCGTGTTGATTCTCAAAGGCAAGGTCGACTACTTTGTCGACACTGTCTTCAACTATCCGACGCTGGCCGAGTGCTACAAAGCGGCGGCTTTTAACGGGCTGAATAAACTCGTCCGCACCTAAACAGGAATTAGAAAATGGCACTGGGCATTGGCGTTCTCATCACCGAGAGATTGGCTTGCGCCGTGGTCTCCGATAACGTAATCGTCGGCGAGCTGCGCGTCGACCCGCAGGACTCCTCCATCAACGATTCGCTTCAGGGAGTCCCGGCGGAGCAGATCATCGAACGCATTGTGGCCCAGGTCCGCGGGCTGGCTCTCGAAGAAACTCCCGCCTATATCGGCATCGGCATGCCCGGCATCGTGCGCAACGGCTACGTGCAGGATTCGCCCAACCTCGTGCAGTTTAAAGGAGTGAACATGCAGGCCTCCATCGCCGAGGCATTCAGGCCCGTTTATGGCAACCGGCTGCATGTCGCCATCTTCAACGATGCCGATGTCATGGCCGCCGGCATCGCGGCCAAGCGCGGCCATCTCGACCGCCTGATTCGCGTCTGGACACTTGGAACCGGCATCGGCTACGGCCGCTATCCTTATCAGGACGGCGTTTGGGAAGGCGGCCACACCGTCGTCAGCCTCGACCCTAAAGAGCGATACTGCGCCTGCGGCGGAGCCGGTCATCTGGAAGGCATCATGGGCCACCGCGCCATGCGCCTGCGCTTCATGGATCTCGAACCCGAAGAGGTCTGCGAGCACGCACGCCAGGGCGAATCCCGCTGTGTCGATTTCGAAAAGCTCTGGCACCGCGCCCTCGCCGCCGCCACCGCCACCAGCATCCACATCGACGGCCCGGGCAAGTTCTTCATCACCGGCCCGAATTCCCGTTTCGTCAACACCACGCTCATCACCGAATACCTGCACGAAATGGTAAAGCTTAGCCCGCTGCAGAGTTATTCGGTCGAAGTGGTCTCGGGCGGCGAAGCCGTCGCCACCATCGGGGCCGCCGTCAACGCCGCCCAGGTAGCTGGTTTAGGGTAACTTTTCGCTTGACTTAAGTCACAGGTAATAATACGATGCTGTTAGTGCTTACGTGGTAGGCCGGTTGAGCACCCTGAAAGGACTTCAAAGTTATGCCGAACCAACGCGCAGCCAGCGTTTCCATCAAGCAGTTATCCGGTGCAGTCGAGAAAGCCGTCAAGGCGGCCCAGGAGCAGCACGGCGTCCAATTCGAAGGGAATACGTTCTTCGTGCCGAACTGGCAGTTAATCGGCCGCATCCTGCGGGAGGCCGAATGGGAGCAGGCCCAAAAAGCAGCCAACGACATTACAAGAGGCTTGAATCAGGTTGCCGCCGGCGGCGCAGGGCAGGAATTCCGCAGTTCAGCAGCCGGCAGCGCCGGAGCGGCCGGACATTTCCAGCCGGCTGTTGTTTGGACCAACGGGCACATCATCTGCGGAGCGCGCCCGGCCCCTGAAGTCGAATTCGCCGAATAAACGCCGCGAGGCTATTCGCATGAGCGACGCTCAAAAACCTGCTGGGCCGCACTCCGGCTCCTCTTGCCTGATGTGCCCCAGCGCGCAGCCTGAAATGCCCGGCAGCCGGGTTCTCGGCGTGGTCGGAGGCACGCCGGGAGCTACCGAAGTGGCCTACCTCAACGAGCATCTGCCCGTGACGGAAGACCTGCTGCGGCTGGCCGGACCCGTTCCTCCCACGCAGGTGTTTCGCTTTGCGGCGCAGTGCGACGAACGGGCGTGCGCCCATTTCGACGGCACAAACTGCAAGCTGGCCACTCGAATCGTCAACATCCTTCCGGCGGTGGTAGACGCTTTACCGCCGTGCCTCATCCGCGCGACGTGCCGCTGGTATCAGCAGGAAGGGCGCGCCGCCTGCATGCGCTGCCCGCAGATCGTGACGCTCACGTATGAGCCCAGCGAAGCGATGCGGCTTGCGGCGGAAGGGAAATAGCTGTCAGCACAACCCTGGTGACAAAACAGCGAAATCTTCTACCCACCTTCCCTCTCAATCACTTACCCTCACTCGTCCCCCGAACCCCGCACACCCCCGCCCGATACTGGAGCCATCTTTATGGCAACACCAAAGCAAATCGCGGCCAACCGGCGCAATGCCCAGAAGAGTACGGGACCCTCCACAATCTCTGGCAAAGAAAAAGTCTCTCAGAACGCCTTGAAGCATGGCTTCTTCGGCATCTTCCGCGTCCTCCCCGGCGAAGATCAGGAGCTCTACAACGAGATGCTCGAAGAACTCCTGCGCGATCA
>JAJPJN010000179.1 GCA_021324185.1 Terriglobia bacterium
CAGACGCAGGAGCATCTGTTTTTCAACGGTCCTTTGACCGGGCACGATGCCTGCTATGTGATCTACGACCGCGCCAGCGGGCTGCTCTACATCGTGGGCGATGAGGGATCGGCGGTGACGCAATCGGTCACTCCAGGCGGTTCCGGAAGCATCTCGAGCAGTCAATGCACTGTGGCGGCGTCGAGTGTTTCCGTTTCTATTTCCGGCGATGCGGTGACGCTTTCTCTAACGATTGCGTTCGCACCGTCCTTCACCGGGCCGAAGAATATCTACGCCAATATGTCGAACAGTTCCTATGTGGAAGGCACCTGGCAGCAGATTGGGACCTGGACGCCCAATTGAGCACTGCGGCCGTGAGGACGTTCTCAGTGTTGGGGACGTCCTCAGGCGGGATTGACTGGGCAGGGCGCCGTCAGCGATCTGCGGTGACCAGCTCTCCGCTCAGTTCTATCAGAATCTGCCGAAGATCGTGCAGCAGAGCAGCGTGATTCTTCGCTGCCTCGATGGGGTATTTCAATACGCCAGCCGGTGTAAACTGAGCGCCCGGCGTATTGCGCACCAGAGTCATCAAGCGGAACGGATCGATTTTCGACTGCTGGTGGAACTTGATGTTCAAGACACCCTGGCGCCGGTCGATGGATTCGACGCCGGTGCGCTCGGCCAGATTTTTCAGCAATGAAAAGCGCACCAGATTTGTAACTTCCTCCGGAACGGGCCCGTAGCGATCGGCGATCTCATCGAGTAGCCGCTTGGCCTGGTCTTCATCCTTCACGTCGGCGATGCGCTTGTAGGAGCGAAGGCGCTGGGTCTCGTCGCTGATGTAAGCGGATGGAATACGGATATCGATGCCAAGATTGACACTGGCGTGAATTTCGAGCGGCACTTCCTCACCTTTGAGCTCCTTGACGGTTTCTTCCAGCAAGCGCACGTAGGTGTCGTATCCGACTGCTTCGATATGGCCGTGCTGTTCGCCACCCAGCAGATTGCCGGCTCCGCGGAGTTCCAGATCGAGAGCAGCGATTTTGAAGCCCGCACCCAAATCGCTGAACTCTTTTAGCGCCGCAAGCCGCTTACGCGCCACTTCGCTGAGCTGGGTGTCTGCGGGAACGAGCAGATAAGCATAGGCTCTGCGATTGGATCGCCCGACGCGGCCGCGGAGTTGATATAGCTCGCTGAGGCCATAACGCTCCGCGTTTTCGATGATGATGGTGTTGGCTAGCGGGATGTCGAGGCCGTTTTCGACGATCGTTGTGCAGACAAAGACATCGTATTCATGGCGCATGAATCCGAGCAGCACTTTTTCGAGTTCGCTTTCGCTCATCTGGCCGTGGCCGACGCCGATGCGGCACTGGGGCAGAAGCTCCTGTATGAACGCCGCGCGCATGAAGATGGTGTCCACGCGGTTGTGAACGAAATACACCTGCCCCTGGCGCGCGAGTTCCTGCTCGATGGCGGATTTGATCAGATCTGCATTGAAGTGCGCGACCACGGTGTTGATGGCCAGCCGGTCCTTCGGCGCAGTTTCAATGACGGACATATCGCGAAGGCCCAGTAGTGACATGTGAAGCGTGCGGGGTATGGGCGTGGCGCTCATGGTGAGAACATCCACATTCTGCTTCATTTGTTTGAGGCGCTCTTTGTGCCGGACACCGAAGCGCTGTTCCTCATCGATGATTAACAGGCCGAGATCGTTGAAGTGGACGTCTTTTGAAAGCAGCCGGTGAGTGCCAATGAGGATGTCGACTTTACCTGCGGCGAGATCTTCCAGAACCGCTTTAATCTCTTTGGCGGACCGAAATCTACTGACCAGCTCAACGCGAATAGGAAACGAGGCGAAGCGGCGCCGGAAGGTCTCATAGTGCTGGAAAGAGAGGACCGTGGTAGGGGCAAGGACGGCTACCTGCTTGCCATCGGCGAGAGCTTTGAAGGCAGCGCGCATGGCCACTTCCGTTTTGCCGAAACCGACATCGCCGCAAAGAAGCCGGTCCATTGGCTGAGGACTTTCCATATCGCTTTTGATCTGCCTGACGGCCTGAATCTGATCTTTGGTCGGGGCATATTCGAACGCGTCCTCAAATTCGCGCTGCCAGTTGCTATCGGGGGAGAAGGCGAACCCTTGTGTCATGCGGCGCTGGGCATAGAGCTTGAGCAGTTCGTCCGCCATGTCGCGCATTTTGGCTTTGACACGCGACTTGGTTTTTTCCCATGTGACGCCACCGAGCCGGTCCAGATGCGGTTTGGCTTCTCCGGCGCCGCGGTATTTCTGAACGAGATCGAGGCGAGTGAGCGGGACGTATAATTTCGCGTCGCCGGCATATTCGAGCAACATGAAGTCGCCGCGCTGATCGCCCTGCACGATCTCGCGAACGCCTAAGAACCGGCCGACTCCGTGAGTGGTGTGCACGACGAAATCGCCCGGCTTGAGATCGGCGATATCGGCTGCAAAAGCGGCCAGGCTCGATTTTGATGACTGGCGGGCGATGAGGCCGGAGGTTTCAAAAAGATCCTCTGAGCCGAGGATGGCAAGGTGAGAATCGAGCAAGACGGCGCCGCGGCGCACGCAGCCTTTGATGAGATAGGCGCTGGCGACAGAGCCGGCGTGATAAGCGCGTTCGACCAGGGAGGGCCTTGCTCCGGCAGTGGAGTCCAGTCCAACCTGATAAGGGACAGCGTATTCTTGCAGCACATCGGCGAGCCGTTCCAATTCGCCGGTAGAAGCGGCAAAGAATGCGACGCGATGGCCGGCTTCGATGAGATTGCGCGCCTCGGCGACAGCGACCGGCATATTGCCTTGGAACGTGAGGGCCGGACGTGTTGAGATATGGAAGCTTTGTTGCGGGCCTTCGAGTGCTGACGAAACAAGATCGAGTTCCTGAAAGCTGATAAGGACCCGGTTTTGTATTGCGCCGCGCAATTCATCCCAGCGCAGAAAATTTTTTTCAGGTTCGATGGGCGCGGGCCGGTCCGGTTTTTCCAGGCGCTGCCAGAGACGCTCGGCGGCGGATTCAATTGCGCCCGGCTCATCCAGAATGATGGCGGCATCTGGATTGAGAGACAAAATGTCGTGCGAGCGAGGCCGCACGAGCGGGACGAGAAATTCCCAGCCGGGAAAAATCTCGCCGGGATTAGAGAGTTCAAGATCGATGTCCTCGGCTGCCTCGGCGAGCTGCCGCAGCAGCGCAGGGGAACGCGGATATTCGGCGAGCGGAAGCAACGCCGCAGAGTTCACCTTCAGAACGGACCGCTGGGATTCGACATCGAACTGGCGAATGGATTCGATCAGATCGCCGAACAGCTCTATGCGAACCGGCCGGGAAGATTCGGCAGGGAAGACATCGAGGATGCCACCGCGCACGGAGTATTCTCCGACCATCTCGACGGGTTCGCGGCGCTCATAGCCGATGCTTTCAAGATGCTGGATGAGGTCTTCGAGCGGGATCTCTTCGCCCACGCGCAAGGTGAGGGCCAACTGCCGGTAAAAAGCCGCCGATTCACTTCGCAGCAGCGCGGAGGCGACGGGCACGATGGTAATCGGGATGCGCTGGGCCGAGAGGCGCCAAAGCCCGGCAGCGCGCGTTTCGGCAATCTCGTTGTGAGGCGACAGGCGCTGGTGCGGAAGCACGTCGAGAGCCGGAATCAGGTGCGGCTTGGGAAGATTTTGCCCTTCAAGCAAAAGGTCGAAGAAGACCTGCGTGGATTCGAGTAGCGTTTCAGCTTGCTTGTTCCCGTCGACCAGAACGAAAAGCGGCTTTTCGGTGGCTTGATATAGAAGTACAAGGTAAAGCGCCTTGGCTGTGTTGACGAGGCCTGAGACCGAAAAGGGGCCGCGTTCGCCGCGTGTGAGCAACTGCAGCAAAGCTTGAAAATCGGGCTGCCGTGCTGCGGATTGAAAGAGCGCGCGTGTGGCGGGGTGGATCACTGCTGGGAAAGAATCTTTTGAGCGATATCGGTGGTGGAATAGCCCGGCTCTAGCGGCAGCGCGAAGACCTGGCCGCCGGCTGCTTCCACCTCTTCGCGCCCGGCGATGAAGTGCGCCCAATCCGCTCCCTTGACAAGGACATCCGGCAGGACGGCAGCAATCAACTCGCGCGGCGTATCTTCATCGAAAAGAACGACCGCATCGACCGCTTCCAAATGCAGCGCCAGTTCCGCGCGAGTCTGCTGGTTGAAGAAGGGACGCGACGGGCCTTTTAAACGCTGCACGCTGGCATCAGTATTCAACGCCAGAATGAGCACATCGCCTAAAGAGCGGGCGCGCTCAAGGAGGCGAATGTGGCCGGGGTGGAGGATGTCATAGCAACCGTTGGTGAAGACGACCCTTTTGCCCTCGGCTTTCCATTTTTGACGCTGCGCAATGAGCTGCTCGCGCGTGAAATACTGAGACACAACCGTTCCAACAGTTAGGTTCGCATGTGAGGCTTTTAAACTGCCTGGGCCCGCACCGGCGCGAGGACCCAGTATGCTGAAATTTCGACCGTTTTAGCCGATGGAATTTCGAAACATTCTCGTTCGCGCGACCAACTGGGTGGGCGATGCCGTGATGTCGATACCGGCATTTCAGGCCTTGCGCGAACGGTTTCCGAAGGCGCGCATATCGATTCTTGCGCGGCCCTGGGTTGCCGGATTGTATGGGCGGGAGCCGTTTTGTGACGAGCTGATTGCATATGACGCGCCGAAGGGCTGGCAAGGAATCGGCGAGAAACTGAACGTGGCGGCGGCGCTGCGGGCGCGAAATTTCGATTGCGCAATTCTTTTTCAAAATGCATTCGAGGCGGCGGGAGTGGCGCGAATGGCGGGGATACCGGTGCGTATTGGATACGCGCGCGACGGCAGGGAATGGTTGCTGACGCATCCGATTCCCGTCCCCAGGCCGGATGAAACGCCGCGGCATCAGCGCTTTTACTATTTGGAGCTGCTGAAACGCGCCCACCTGATTGAGAGCTATTCGAGCGATGCAGCGATCCGCCTGTTTGGCGCGCACGCGGCGGCAGAAAAGGGCCGCGAGCGCTTTTCTCAAGCCAGTGTACGGGGGCCGGTTATCGGGGTGAGTCCGGGCGCTGCCTACGGCGGCGCCAAGCGCTGGCTGCCCGAGCGTTTTGCGGAAGCGGCGGCAAGCGTGGCGCGGGAAAGGAACGCCGCGGTCGCGATCTTCGGAAGCAGAGAAGAGCTGCCAGTCTGCGAGACGGTGCAACGGCACGTGGATGCGCTGGGGCAGCGCTGCGTAAATTTTGCGGGCGCAACGGCGATTGCCGAATTCATCGAAATGGCTGCTGCATGCGAGCTGTTTCTGACGAACGATTCCGGTCCAATGCACATTGCATCGGCGCTGGGAGTGCCGACCATAGCAATTTTTGGCGCGACGGATGATGCGGCAACGGGGCCGACGGGGCCGCTCAGCCGCGTGGTTCGCGAGGCGGTGGATTGCAGCCCGTGTCTGCTGCGCGAGTGCCCGATTGATCATCGCTGCATGACGCGCGTCGCGGCGCAGCGCGTAGCGGAAACGGCTCTAAGCCTGATCGGAATCGAAAAGAGATCGTAAGCGGAATTGGACACACGCAAAAAAATCGTTGAGTTCAGTGAATTTGAAAGGCGCCTTTCCAGGGATAGATGGACGGTAGTGGCGGGGTTCTTTGACCCGCTAACGACCGTACAGGCGAAGAGATTGAGCCGGGTGGTTGAGAGAGAAAGGAAGCTGGCGGCAATCGTTTTAAACGGGAATGGGACTCTGCTTACGTCCGATGCTCGCGCCGTACTGGTTGCAGCTTTGCGGGATGTCAATCTGGTTGCGATTGCAGATGGGGATGAATGGCAGGACCGCATTGCCGGTTTGGAAGCCGTGCGCGTGCTGCAAGATTCGGCAGGCGAGGCGGCGCGCACGGCGGAATTCGTGCAGTTTGTGCTGAACAGGCAGCGGAACGTATGAGCGAAGGCTGCATCGTCGTAATCCGGCTCAGCGCGATGGGAGACATCATTCATACGCTTCCGGCCGTTAGCGTGCTGCGGAAGAGCTTTCCGGAACGAAAGCTGGCGTGGGTGGTTGCACCCAAATGGGTGCCGCTACTTGAAGGCAATCCGTTCGTAGACGAACTGATTCCGCTGGACCGCCGGAACGTGGTGCATGCGTGGCAAACCTTGAGGCACGTGCGCGCGCTTGAACCGGAGATAGCGTTCGATTTTCAGGGTCTTTTTCAGTCCGCTGCGCTCGGGCGACTGGCGCGCCCGAGGGCGTTGTATGGATTCGCGAAAACGGTGGCGCGCGAACCGCTGGCTGCCTATTTTTATACGCACAGGATTGCGGTGAAGGGGCCGCATCGCGTGGAGCGCGCCATACAGCTTGCGGCTGCGGCCGGAGCACGCGAGACCGGCTTTGAAGCGTGGCTGCCGCCAGGATCTCCGGAAGGCGAACTGCCGTCCGGGCCTTTTGTTCTCACCAGCCCGTTTGCAGGCTGGCAATGCAAGGAATGGCCGCTCGAACGTTATGAAGAGCTTGGGAAACTGTTAAACCGGCGCGGGCTGGAACTGGTGGCAAACGTCGCGCGGCCTAAGCTGCACGCGATTCAAAATTTCAAACACGTGCGAACGCATTGCTCGGGTTTAAACGGGCTCATCGATGCCACGCGACGGGCCATGGCTGTAGTGGGCGTGGACAGCGGGCCGCTGCATCTGGCGGCAGCATTGCGGAAGCCAGGAGTTGCTTTGTACGGGCCTACCGATCCGGCGCTTACCGGACCGTACGGCGGGAGCATACGAGTTCTGCGCGCTCCGAGTGCAGTGACCACGTATAAGCGGCATCGCGAGATTCACTCGAGCATGCGCGAGATTACGCCGGAACAGGTGGTGGAAGCGCTCTTCGCTTCGATGGCTGAAGGGCAGGCAGCGAGGCCGGCGGCTTCGTTGGTTTTCGGTTCGTGACCGACACACCCCGATACTGGTTTCCAAAACCGTATGCCGATTTCGTGCAGCGCCTGCGGGTACCATGCGGATTCCTGCTGCTGGTTGCCTTCGCCTGGCTTTCGCGGCCCTCGCTATTTTCCATGGTCCTGGGATTGCCAATTTCGGTTCTGGGCCTGCTGCTACGCGCCTGGGCAACAGGGCACCTGGCAAAAGATCAGCAACTGGCTACTTCAGGGCCATATGCGTACATACGGAATCCGCTCTATGCAGGAACGCTGATCGCCGGGGCAGGAATTGTGGCGGCAGCGCGAAGCCTGTGGCTCGCGCTGATTTTCGCGGCGGTTTTTGTTTTGGTGTATTTGCCAACCGTGGAACAGGAAGAGCAACATCTACGCGGCAAGTTCGCAGAGTACGCAGAATATGCGCGCCGGGTGGGGCGGTTCCTGCCGGGCCGCACGATGCGCGGCGAAGGCAAGCGGTTTTCCTGGGCGCTCTACCGCCGCAACGAGGAGTACAAGGCGATGATCGGATTCACGCTCGCCGTTGCATGGCTGGTTTGGAAGTGGCGATATATGCCGTGATACCCTTTCGCTGATGAGAGTCGGATGCTTCACGCCGCTGCTGGCGCAGTTTTCACTTGACGAAGTCTTCAAAAAGCTTCAAAAGCTAAACATCAGTACCGTTGAGCTGGGAACGGGAAATTATCCGGGCGATCCGCATTGCAAGCTCTCGATGCTCAACAATGAAAAAGAGCTGAAGGAGTTCAAGAAAAAACTAGACGATCAGGGGTTTTCCATCAGCGCCCTCAGTTCGCATGGTAATCCGCTGCATCCCGATAAAGCGGTTGCGAAAGGCTACGCGGACACAAGCAAGCGCACGGTGGAGCTGGCGGCGAAGCTCGGAGTGCCGGTGGTGATCGATTTTTCGGGCTGCCCGGGAGACAGCGATTCGGCGAAATTCCCTAATTGGGTGACGTGCCCGTGGCCGCCGGAGTATCTGGAAGTACTTGCGTGGCAATGGGAGGAAAAAGTAACGCCGTATTGGACCGAGCACGGCAAGTTTGCAAAGGACCACGGCGTGAAGATTGCGATTGAGATGCATCCGGGATTTGTGGTTTACAGCCCGGAAACGATGTTAAAGCTGCGTGCGATTGCGGGC
>JAJPJN010000015.1 GCA_021324185.1 Terriglobia bacterium
ACCATCTAGCTCTGCGCCTAAAGGCGCAATTTCGATGGTCGTTGATAGTTGTCGTCGAGCGGGAATTTTAATTGTCGTTGGCCGGGAGTTTTAATTGTCGCCGATCACGCCAGGGTGATCGGCTCTATGGACCCGGCCTGGTTGACGATAGCCGTGGTCTGGCGGTCATCATCTCGCTCGCAGACGCGCTCGATAAATACAACATCGCCACCCGCCATTCGCTTTTATTCGTCGCCGATGTAGGCGAGGAAGGTATTGGCAACCTTCGCGGCATTAAGTACCTGGTTAACGAAGGCAAATACCGCGGCCAAATCGATGGATTCATTTCCATCGACGGTGATGGAGAAAACACCGTTTTCAATCGCGAGATAGGCAGCCGGCGCTATCGCATCAAAATCAGTGGCCCCGGCGGCCACAGCTATTTAAATTTCGGGCGCGTGAATCCCGCCAACGCGCTCGGACGCGCAATTGCGCTATTGGCCGCGATGAAGGTGCCCGCCTCGCCGAAGACGACTTACAACGTAGGCCGCATCGGCGGCGGCACATCGGTCAACACCATCCCGTTCGAAGTGTGGATGGAATTTGATATGCGCTCCGAAGACGACCAGGAGCTAATCAGTCTCGAGCAGCAGTTCCTCACCCTGCTGCGGCAAGGCGTCGGCGAAGAGAACCGTTCTCATGCCGAATCCGGAACAGAACTGAAACTGGACGCGCAGCAGATCGGTCTTCGCCACGCAATCACAAGTAACAACAACACCGCGCTTGTCGCAGCAGTGCAATACGCCTCAGAAGCGGTTGGCCTGGGAAAACCGATTCTGAAAGCGGGCAGCACAGATTCGAACGCGGCCTCGAGCGCGGGCATTCCTTCTGTCACGTTAGATGGTGGCGGTGGCGCCGGCAATCTTCATTCTCCAGCAGAATGGTTCCAGCCCGCCGGCTCTTCAAAAGGCATTCAAAAACTACTGCTCACGGTCCTGGCGTGGGATGCAGGTAATCACTAATGTCAAACTCATCCGGAAACAAACCCAAATTGCTCATGCCCGCCAGCGGAAAATCTTTTCTCATTGCGCTGGCTGCATTGTCTATCCTTTGGCCCGTCGATGCACCGGCTCAGAAGGTGATTCGCGCCTTCGACGGCGATAAAGGCATCGACTTAGCCGCTTGCCGGCCGGAAACCACGCGTTGTGGCCGCCAGCCGGAGATGGGCGTCGCCGCCAATGGCACGCAAGTGGTCCAGGTCACGTGGCAAAACATGCTGGTGTTCGACTACAGCGGAAAGCTACTTCGTTCTACTCCGCTCGCGGAGTTTATTAAAGCGGCCAACCTCGATCCGAACCCGCCCGACGGCAAAGGCCCATTCGAACCGCACGTAGTCTTTGACGAATTCCTGGGGCGCTGGATCGTCACCTCAACTTGCCATAGCGATTGCCTGCTCGTCAGCGCTACCTCCGACCCAATGGGCGCATGGGGCGGAGTCTACCTCTCCTGCTTGCAGGGCGGCCCATGTCTTAATCGCGATCCGGCGCTACACGTCGGCTACGACAAAAATGGTGTTTACTACTGCGGCGGCCACATCGGCGACGAAAATCCTCATACCGTGCCGAAAGTCGCCTACGATTGTTTTGCAGTGCCGGACGCGGAAGTACTGGCCATTGCACAAGGCACGCCGCCTCCGCACTTGAATCGCATGCATAACATGCCGCTCGATATCATGCCGGCAATTGACCACAACCCCCACAAAGCAGCCAACGCACCTGAATTTTTCGCGGCAAAAACCTGCTCCCGCGCTGAGCCAGGCGGCTGCCAGCGCTCGCTAAATTTCCCCTTCGAGTGGGTCGTCGATACTTTTACCTGGAGCGGCCGCAACGGCAATTACAGCACTGGCAACGCTGAGCAGACCATCAAGACTGACGTTGGCTCCAAACGCGACAAATGGCTCTATAATCTCCCCTGCTGCACAGCCACTGCCGGCATTCGACAGGCCGGCAGCGATGTCCTGCTGCGCTCGGCCGAAAGCCACCGGCTCTCCAACCTCGTGCAATTCGGTTCTCATCTCTACGGAGCCCTCGGCTCCGGGCCATGCACAAACGATTGCGGCATCCAGGGCGCGGACACCAACAATGTGATGTTCTTTGTCGATCTGGATTGCTCAAACCCGGCTGCCTGCGTAGTCAGCCAGACCAAGAAGATTTCCGGCGATTTCAATCCGGAGTTTGCGAGCGTTGGCGTGGATGCGCAAGGGAATCTTGGAATCGTCGCCGAATCGTCAACCGCAAACACCGATCTTTCAGTGCTGCTGTGGACGCATAAGAAAACAGATGCGCCGGGCCTCTTCAACGGCCCCATAACAGTCGCCGCCGGAACACAGCCTTACACCTGCATGAACAATCGCAATCTCGCGCTCATCGGCAACGCTGTTGGCGTGCTCACACTGTCTGATCCAGCCGACGGTGCAAAGCTCTGGACCACGCAGCAGTGGTCCCACGATGCCACACCGTGTGTATGGAACACGCGCATTTTGGAGTACCAGGTTCCGGGCGCATCATCGCAGAAGTAATCGTCGCTCGTCAGCTACACACCCTACAAGCGTCGGTCGGCACCATTGGCCCGGCCTTACAGGAAAAACGCTATTTTGAACCCCGGTAAATTCTGACGCATGTATTCTCTTATTTGCTTTTGGATTGCGCTGCCAGGCTCAGCTTCTTGAGGAAAGTCTCGTAAGCGATATTTAGCGCGCTATCGCCCGGAGCCGCGTTGCCGCTTCGCGCAATCGCGTGAATAAAATCGTCCATGGCTTCATCGATCTGATTCCAGATATCCGGAGAACTACGGCGAAGAGCCTGCTCGCCTTCGTCCCATTCCATTTCCAATGTCTGCGAGAACTTAGTAGCAGCAACCAGGTCTTTCTTATTGGCTGCATCCGCGGCCATTTTGGCGAGCGAGCGATAGCGGTCCAAGCGGGCTGTGAGTCCCATCCCAGTCACGCCGCCTGATGGTTTGATAAAAACCACTCCATAGGGCATCTTGCCGCCAGGAAATGCCCGAAACGTTTTCATCAATTGCAGATCGATCACAGAGATCGCGTCGTCTCCGAAGTTAGACACATAGAGAAACTTCCCGTCAGCGCTCATGGCCAGTCCCCAGCAATTCAGGACGCCA
This sequence comes from Terriglobia bacterium, assembly GCA_021324185.1. Taxonomy (GTDB): domain Bacteria; phylum Acidobacteriota; class Terriglobia; order Bryobacterales; family Bryobacteraceae; genus Bog-105. The sequence goes on from JAJPJN010000015.1 coordinate 3,160, forward strand.
AGCGGGCCGTGAGTTACTGGAATCGTATCCATAAGACGGGCCAGTGGCCCAATGCGCAATACTGCTACTTCATCGCTGATTTTGCCCAAAACATAAAGGCGCTGCGAGTCCGGTGAAAATTCCATATGCTGCGGTGATCGGACCGCAGCGACTTGCTGTTTGACTTCCAAAGTATCGGCTTTAAATAACTCTACGCAGTCGTCGTTAATTAAGGTGACTGCCAGGAGTTTCCCATCCGGCGAGTACGTCATGTCCCGAGGCTCGTTCCCGGTCTTAATTGTTTTGACTACCGTATCGGTGCTCGGATCAATGACGCTGAGAGTATCGTCATGAGAATTAGACACGAGAATTCTGCTTCCGTCCGGAGAGAAAATAGCACGGCGTGGCTCCTTGCCCACCGCAATTTTCCTCAACATCTGTTTCGAACCTGTGGAGAACACGAAAATGGCATTTCCGGCCTGATCGACAGAATACAATTTTTTGGAATCCGGGCTGACCGCGCACCCATCGGGAGATTGCAGATCCGCATCGGCCAATTGGCCTGTAACTGTTTTGCTGTCCACGTCGATCATGCTGACGTTCTTATCACCCGCATTGCTGACGAACAGATACTTGCCGTTCGGCGCTATACACATTTCGGTAGGCTGCTTTCCGACAGGCACGGAGGCGACGGCTTGAAGCAAAACTCCTCCACCCAGGACGTTATACAGCTTTACCGCGTTATCGTCGTGCGCCGCGACAGCAAGCATCGGAAGCTCCGTTGCCTCCGCACAGGCCGGCAATAACAGTGGAAGTAACGGAACTATTCGTAATAGAGGTTTTCGACCTTTGCATAGTGCAACCCGAACTATCTCTGGCAAAAAGGACATAATGTATCCGAAAATGCAAACTATCATGAAAAGGGTACGGGGAAAACAGTTCTGGCTCAAATTTAAGCAAAATTAAACCAGACTCTCCCGGCGGGGGTGAGACAAGTAATAGCCCGAATCGAAACTCGCCGTGAGATGTGAGCATAAGGACGGGCAGCTCGCTATCCCAGCGAAGCTGCCGCAAAATCTCAAAGCCGTCCATCGATGGCAGCATGATATCTAAAATCGCGAAATCGTAATTCCTTTTCCAAGCCGCCGCCAAACCCGCTACGCCATCGTGCACCGCGTGGAGCGCATAGGTACGAACTTGTAGATCCGGACACCATGCAGCGTGAGCCGGACGCGGCAGATGAGCGCCTCTTGCGTGGCTTCGCCCAACAATACTTTTCGCTCGGTGCCGGACCGCGACATCAGCAGGCTGCGGCTTGCGCGGTTTGCCAGCCAGTGAAACGAATGGATTGGGGAAAAAGCCCTCGAGCATATGGATGGGCTGTATGGCAGTAATTGCAAGAACCGATCAAAGCCGCCCGTGAATATCTATTTGACAGCTCATCGCCGTAACGCTACACTTGGCTCAATTTCGCAGCCAGGAGGCCCAGCACATGCGGCATGCAATCACCTCGCGAGATCGCCCCAGGCGGTTGCTGAACAAGAGGTGGCTTTTGAGAGCTACTTTTCTGCTCGCCGTACTCATGCCCCTTCCAGGTCAAACAAATACCGCTTCCCTATCCGGCGCCGTAACCGATCCCAGCGGGTCCATCGTGCCCAATGCCGCTGTCGAAATCCGCAACATGGAGACGGATGTCTCTCAGAGCACGCTGACGAACCAGGCCGGCGTGTATTCATTCCCTGATTTACCTCCAGGCCGCTATCGCCTCAGTGTTCAGCATCCTGGCTTCAAACAGACTGTCGAAGAAAACGTTACCCTGCACGTGCAGGACAAGGTTTCGATCGAGTTAAAGCTGGAGTTGGGTACAACTGCCGAAAGAATCAATGTTGTTGCGCCGGCGGTGGAACTGAATACGGAAGACGCGAGTGTTGGCACCGTAATTGAGCGCCAGGTGGTCGCCAACATGCCGCTAAACGGGCGCAGCTTCCAAGGTCTCATTACTCTCTCGCCGGGTGTCGCCACCTTGGCGGGCAACGGCGCCAGCACCGGACAGTTCACGGTAAACGGGCAACGCACTGATACCAGCTATTTCATGGTGGATGGCGTGAGCGCTAATGTCGGTGCGCCACTTCTTGGTTCACTGAGTTCCAACGGCACCGGATCCACCCCCACCAATTCCGTTACAGGCGGCTTCAACAACATGGTCTCGGTCGACGCCTTACAGGAGTTTCGAATTTCAACGTCCGATTTCGCCCCGGAATTCGGCCGCTCCCCCGGAGCGCAAGTCTCTCTGGTTTCGCGTGGCGGCACGAACACGATTCATGGCGACGTATTCGACTATTTCCGCAATACCGTTCTAGATGCAAACGATTGGTTCCTGAACGCGGCGGCCAAGCAACGTGGCGTAGTACAGCAGAACGACTTCGGCGGTGTTATAGGCGGACCGCTCCTCAGAAACAAACTGTTCTACTTCGTTTCCTATGAAGGCTTGCGCCTGGCAGCACCAACCCCTTCGGTGAAGAAGGTCCCAACACAAGCCGCGCGCACCCTTGCGGCTGCGGCCGTTGACAATGGGCTCACAGGATACATGGCGCAGTTCGCAAACGCCTACGCGCTTCCCGACGGCAACCCGGGCACACCCTGCACATCCTTCGCCACTTGCGCCTTGAACTACACAGGAACTTTCCCAAGCAAGTCGACCCTCGATTCCACCAGCGTGCGCATCGACTACAACCTTTCGAAAACCATGAGTTTGTTCGGACGTTATGCGCACTCGCCGTCCAATTTGACCTTTGATAACAGCGTTACGGCAACCGGTCTGAATGAGGGCAATGACGTCTATACCGCGGGCTGGACCTGGACGCTCAGCAGTTCGCAAACCAACGATGTTCATTTCAACTTTACGCACACCACCCTGATAAAAACAGTAAATCCCCTTAGATTTAGCGGCACCCTGAGCAGTATCTTTCCATCAGGCTTTGCCCAGCCACCCCAAAGTTATCTTTCTAATCCGCAAACAATATCTGTACTCATCGGCGGTTTGCCGACCGACATTTTCCAGCTTGCGCCTGCCAACGCGGATAACGGCAATGACCAGGTCAACGTTACCGACACCTATGGTTGGGTGAAGGGATCACATCGGTTCAAATTTGGGGTCGACTTCAGACAGCTCAACCCGGGATATGATCAATCGAACTTTAATTGGAACAACACCTTCGCCCAAACGACAACATCCCTACCCGGCTTTCCATCCGTTGCGAACGTCTGTCCCGCATCGGAACTACCTGCCGGCTCGGCTGCAACCGTACCCGGATACATTTGCGGTCAGGCTACGCTTTCCAATCTTCAGCATAATTACATCCAGCATTTCCGATATCGCCAGTATTCCTTTTTTGCGCAGGATACCTGGAAGGTGACACGCCGGCTCACTATAACGTATGGCGCCCGTTGGGAAATTAATCCGCCATTTAGTTGGACAAGTAACAATCCCGGTTTTTCTCTGAACCGCTCCAGCTTCAACCTGTCTAACCTCTCGACCGTCGCACTCAACCCTTTCGGAACGCCTGCTTATCAAACCACGTGGGGCAATGTGTCGCCGCGCATCGGCATCGCGTACCAGTTATCCACGAGCCCCAAATGGGGTAGCGTCTTGCGAGCCGGATATGGAATTTTCTATGACACGGGCGCACAACTTGGTAACTCCCTCAGTAACCCGTTCAACGCGAGATACAACAATATAGGTGCTGGGCTCTATGCTCCCGTCGTGCAGTTTCCAATCGCAACCACAAGCGCATTACTAGTAACGCCGCCCTCGACTAACGCTTCCTGTTACTAACGGCGGGACAGACAATCTAATCGATCCAAATTTTAAACTTCCGTACGTGCACCAGATGAACTTCACGATAGAACAGCGGCTGGGTGCAGAACAAATTTTCACTCTCAGTTATGTAGGAGCGTTGGGCCGGCGCCTGATTGGCACGCTAGTTTTCCCTCCAGCCGATGGCAATCCGGCCGTATTCGCCCAAATCAATCCGATAACGGGCGCCGTCACTCCGGATTCGCTCATCATACTCGGCAATTTTTCCTCCTCTAGCTATCATTCCCTGCAAACTAAGTTTCAGCGGCAGTTTTCGCGTGGGTTAGCCGCGGTCGCATCTTATACTTGGTCGCACTCGATAGACGATACGTCTGTTAACAGCCAGGTGGCGACTGTCACGCTACCCACGGCCGCCACCATAAGCACAGGCTTGCCGGTCACGCTGCTGCGGGCAGATTCCGATTTCGACGTCCGTCAAAACCTGGCGCTCTCCATGGTCTACAACATTCCGAGTCCCTCAAATAGGCTGGCGCGCGCCATTCTGGGACACTGGTCGTTCGATCCCATTTACCACTACCAAACAGCGCTTCCAATCGATATCTTGACCGGAATTGCCGGCTCAATCGGGTCAAGTACGTATAACCAACGCCCCAATTTAATCCCCGGTGTTCCTGTTTATGTCTACGGAACAGCCTGCGCGGCATTAAATGGCGGACAAGGGTGCCCCGGTGGAATGCAGTTGAATACTGCTCCGGTCACTGCTGCAGAAGCCGCATCCGCCGGCTGTCTGGCGCCCACGGCAACAAACGCAAAAGGGGCATTCTGCACGCCTCTTACAGTTGGCGGGCAAGCCGTATCGGGAGACCTCGGAAGAAATGCTGTCCGCGCCTACCCATTGCAAGAGCTCGATCTATCCCTTCAGCGGGATTTTCCGTTCACGGAACGCATCCGATTACGCGTGCAAGCTGACATGTTCAACGTGGTAAATCACCCCAGTTTCGGGCCGGAGAATTCCACGTTGAACAATCCGGCTTTTGGGACATCAACGAACATGGCAAACAGTAGTCTCGGAGCCAACATCAGTGGTGGCGCAGGTTTTAATCCAGTGTTTAGCACCGGCGGTCCGCGTAACTTTCAGCTCGCGTTAAAACTCTTCTTCTAGAAAGGCTTTTATCATAACTAAGTCACACCATGGCAACTTTCACACCCCCCGGCACTGCACAGCACCTCAAAAAACCAGTCAGGAAGAAATCGGCATTTAAGAACGTCATCCTAAAGCTTCACCTTTACCTCGGTCTGGTTTCGGCCATCTTTCTCGTCATCCTCGGTGTAACTGGCGCGATCATCGGCTTCGAGCAGGAAATCCCTCGCTGGCTGCATCCCTCTCTCTGGTATGTGAAGCCTGCCTCGCAAAGCCTGCCGGAAGCGCAGTTGATCCGGAATGTGGAAGAGCGCTTTGCGCCCGCGCGCGTCAGAGCCATTACATTCCCGCGCTCGCGCGATATTTCTCAGGTTATGCAGTTACCGGCGGCCGGCCCGAATGCGCGCATCGGAATGCGAGTGTTTGTCGATCCATATTCTGGCGCAATTCTGGGTTCAGTCATTGGCCAAACCACCGATGAAAAAGTGCTGCAAGCCATCCACAGCTTCCATTTGCGAATCGGCCTGGAAGACACAGGCAAGTTGATCGTTTCCATTGCCGGCCTGATCCTTATCTTCGAAGTCATTTTCGGATTGATCCTTTGGTGGCGCTTAAAACGAGCAACCATCCGTGTGAAGGGCTCTTGGTTTCGCGTTGTGTTTGACGCGCATAACGCGATCGGAATTTACTCGGCATTCTTTCTCCTCCTCGCCGCCATCACCGGCGTGGTGATCGGTTTCGATTTTATAGAGCCACTCATTTTCCAGATCACGCACTCCGAGCCCCTGGTGCAACGCCGGCTGCCGAACTCCACAGCCACTCCCGGTGCTAACCCCATCCCGGCCGATCAGGCTCTGGTCTGGGCCCGCAACGCAATGCCGGACGCCACTGTCGCTGGACTTCAATTACCGGCTACGCCCAAGGGATCTTACGTCGTGCAGATGCGCACCGAAGAGACCTCACCTGCCGTGCATAGTTTTGTCGCTATCGATCAGTACAGCGGCAAAGTGCTCGCCATGCAGAAGTTCCAATCCTCGCTTGGATACCGTGTTCCGCTTTAACCGTTCAATTCACACCGGCGACGTGCTAGGCTTTGCCGGACACACGATAATGTCGCTCACCAGCCTGGTGCTGGTCATCATGGTAGTGAGCGGCATCATCATCTGGTGGAAGAAACTGGCAGTTTGATGCAGTCAAAAGGAGACGCAATGACAAAAAAGTTTCTGATTCTACTGCTCTTTTCAGGCTTCAGCTTGGCGGCGCTCGCAGCCGATGTGACCGGAACCTGGACCGGCATTTTTCACACTCGAGAAGGCGGTGCTTTTGAGACCAACCTGGTATTGAAAGCAGACGGCAGTAACCTGACCGGCACATTCCAGCAAGGCACCAGCGACGAAATACAGATTGAGAATGGCAAGATCAACGGCGACCAAATCAGCTTTACTCTGACGCGCGGAACCGGCGACAAAACCCGCAAGGTCAACTATACCGGCAAAGTGGAAGGGAACAACATGAAACTCACTATGCAGATGGCCGGTACCACGCGGACACAAGAGATAACGCTGACCAGGAAATAATCAGGACGCCGAAAGGAGAAGATCGCGACAGAGTCCGCACCGGTCACAGATACTCTGGTGGACGGCATGGGATTCGAACCCACGACCCCCACGTTGCGAACGTGGTGCTCTCCCAGCTGAGCTAGCCGCCCCCATCTGCTGTCGTGACCTCATCAGGATAACATTTGCACCATGCTAGGATGGCGGTTCACCCCACGCTTCCATGGTCCTTTCCGACGTCGATATTCGCCGCTACATCGAGCTCGGCAAAATTCGCATCAGCCCCGCGTTACCGGCTGAACAGTTCGGCAGTTGCTCAGTCGATTTCCGCCTCGGCTCCGAATTCAGCATCTTTGAACACAGCAAGCACCCCTACATCGACGTTCGCGACAAGAGCGCGATTCAGGGCATCATGCGAAGCATTCCTGTCAAACCCGGAGAGCCATTCATCCTCCAGCCGCGCGAGTTCGCACTCGCCATTACCGAAGAGTCGCTCGAGCTCGATGACGACCTCTTGGGTCGCCTGGAGGGCCGTTCCAGCCTCGGGCGCATCGGCATCATCGTTCATGGCACCGCTGGACTGTTTGATCCCGGCTGGCGCGGCAAGGCCACTCTCGAACTCAGTAACTTAGGAATTATGCCTGTCGCTCTCTATCCAGGCATGCGTATCTGCTCGTTCACCTTTGAGCAGCTTTCCTCACCTGTTTCGGTGCCCTATTACAAAAAGGCGAGTAACAAGTACGCCGGGCAGACGCAGCCTTTAGCAAGCCGGCTGACCGCTGAAGTCAAGAACGAGAGTTAGCGGCCCGAAGACCCGAAGCCCCCCGCGCCGCGCACGGATTCCGCAAGTTCGCCTTCCTCCCATTCCACCGCCTCATAGCGCGCCACCACCATTTGCGCAACTCGATCCCCAGCATGAATCTCATACGGCGCTCTGCCTAAATTCAGCAGGATGATCTTCAACTCGCCGCGATACCCCGGATCGATCGTGGCCGGCGAATTGGGCAGCGTGATCGAGTGTTTCAACGCCAGCCCGCTACGCGGCCGGATCTGCACCTCATACCCGGTTGGAATTTCGAGCGCCAGACCGGTCGCCACAGCTTGTGCAATCCCCGGTTCCAGCACCGTTCCCTGAATGCACCGGATATCCATTCCCGCGTCTTCTGCTGGTCCATGAGCGTATTCAGGCAGGTGCGCCTCTGGATGAAGTTTTTTGATACGGATGCGCATGACGAATCCGCTATCATAGCCCGGTGACTGTTCAGCAGAAGCGTGTATTGACCGTCGCGCCAATGCCGCCCGAAAAGCTGGCCTATGCTTTAGCGCGTTACAGCCGCTCCCCCGATTCCATCACCCAATCCATCGAATGGGTCCGCACCCACGATTCCGCCAAATTTCTCGAGAGTTTCTATTTCCAGTACGGCCACGCCTCCATTGCAGATCTGGGGCACCTCGCCATCTGCTTCGAAGGTGTCTCCGAATTGGCCGCAACCGAAATTGAAGACGAGCAGCTTTGGGACGGCCAGGCGCGCAGTTCGCGCTATCAGGATTTCTCGCATTCGGACGTCATTGTTCCTCCCGAACTCGCAGCCGGTGAAGCCGAAATCTACCGCAGCGCCGCTTCCAAAATGCTCGCGGCCTATAAAGAGATCCAGCAGCGCGCTTTCGCTTTTCTCGAACAGGAATTGCCCCGCCCCGAAGAGATGAAGCCGGAAGCGTACAGGCGCAATTTGAACGCTCGTGCCTTTGATGTCGCACGCTATCTGCTGCCCTTCGGAATTCCCACCGGAGTCGGCCAGGTCACCAGCATCCGTACCTTGGAAAAACAGATTCGCCGCTTGAAAGCCTCGGAATTTCAGGAGGTGCGCGAAATCGGAGACGAGTTGGCCCAAGCGTGTGGGCTCCCTCCCGATTGCCTGTTAAGCGAATGCAACAGCGCGCGCGATCCGGTCGCCCCAACTTTGGCGCGGCACGCGCAACCCGACGAATACTCGGTCAGATTGCGAGCCGATGTTGCCGAATGGGCGCGCCATCGCCTCCCTCACCGCCCGCGCCCGTCGGCAAAGTGCGCCGTCGATCTCATCCAGCCTTCCGATCACCTTGCCGATATCTGCGCCACGCTTCTGTTCCCGGTGACTAACTGGCCCTACCGCGATCTCTACCATCTCGCCTCGGAATGGACCGCCTCGACACGCAAAGAGCTTTTGGACGTCGCGCTCGGTCCCCGCTCGCGCGGCGCTGAATTGCCGCGCCATTTCCGCAGCGCGCCTTATGTACTCGATATCGTCATGGATATCGGCGCCTACCGCGATCTGCATCGCCATCGCCGCTGCCAGCAATTCCGCCAGCAATACACCGGCCTCGGCTACGAGATGCCGGAACTCGTGACCAAATGCGGCGCAACAGAAATCTTCCTGCAGGCGCTATCTGATGCCGATGAGGCGATTGCAAAACTTCCGCAACCGGCCGCCCAATATCTGCTTCCCCTGGCAGCCAACTCGCGCTTCCTCTTCAAGATGGATTTCGCCGAGCTCGAGTACATCGCCCGCCTGCGCAGCGGAGTCAAAGGACATTTTTCCTATCGCAAAATCGCCTGGAAAATGAAACAGGCTTTGGAGCAAGCCGATCCGATTCTGGGCGCGCTGATCGACGCCACACCGCCCTGGGTCGAAGACCCTCTTAAGCGATGATCGAAGACTCTCTCAAATGTTAGTCAGTCGAGATTGAGCGTTTTCCGCACCGTGCCGCGCTCGTTTTGAATCTTTTCCTGCAGCAGCATCAGCGAATAGATCAACTGCTCCGGACGCGGCGGGCAACCGGGAACGTAAACGTCCACCGGGATTACCTGATTCACCGGCACAAGCGCGTAATTACTGAACACGCCCGTAGACGTTGCGCAAGCCCCCATCGAGATGACCCATTTCGGCTCGGGCATCTGCCTGTAAAGATGCCGGATCACCGGCGCCATCTTGTTTGAAACGCGCCCCGCAATGATCATCAGATCCGATTGCCGCGGCGAACCGCGAAATACTTCCGCGCCAAAACGCGCCGCATCATAACGCGACGCCATCATCGACATCATTTCGATGGCGCAGCAGGCGAGTCCGAACGTCATCGGCCATAACGAATTCTTGCGCGCCCAGTTCAACGCGCTATCGAGCGTCGTTGTAATGATGCTCTCGTTTGCCAGAAACGTCTCGTCCTGATCCGCGCGCGCAAACAAATCGGGCGGCTGGCTCAGTTCGAACTTTTCAGAATCGCCCACACCCGAATTATCCCATGCATCCTCACTCTAGAATCGAATTTGGCAATGCACCTACGCAGTTTCGAACCGGCGGAAACTTACGCCGATGCGCTCGCTCGCGCCGCCGACGAATGCGAAATCTACCGCGACTATTGGGACATCTTTCATCGACGCCATTCAGCCAGCCCGGAAGTCCGCGCCGGCATTCTGAAGGCGCTCGGTTGGGATGTGTCCAGCATCCACACGCTCGACGCAGAGCGGCGGCGCCGTCTCGAACGCGCGCTTCAAAAATCCGTGCCCGAAACCGTCGTGATCAGCCGCTCCAACCCTACTGTGCCCGTCACGCTGCCCGCTTCCGCCGCCGGTTCGTTGCATTTCGAACTGATATTAGAGGATGAGCACCGGCTGGCCGGAAGCTTGGATATCGGTCAGCTCGCAAGCATCGAAACGATTCATCTCGACGGCCACCGATGGATCACGCGCGAGTTGCGCCTGCCCGCAGAAGTTCCTCTCGGTTATCACCGCCTCACAATCACGTTCAACAACGAAAGTTCGGCCGGCGCAAATCTAATCGTCTGTCCCGACCGCGCCTATATACCCGATCACTTACAAAATGGCGGCAGAACGGCGGGCTTGAATATCGCCCTCTATGGATTGCGCTCCAGCCGCAATTGGGGCTGCGGCGATTTTACCGATCTGCGCGCCATCATCGATTGGGCCTCTCGCGAAGGCGGCTTCAGCCTCATCGGGCTGAATCCGTTGCATGCGCTTTACAACCGCCGTCCGTACAACACCAGCCCCTATCTGCCGCTCTCGATGTTTTACAAGAATCTGATTTACATCGACATCGAACGCGTTCCGGAATTTAAGTACTCGGCATGCGCCCGCAATCTCTTTCAATCCCACCGCGTCCGGAATAAGATCCACCGCCTGCGCAATTCCGAATCGGTTGAGTACGAAGCCGTCGACCGTCTCAAGCGGCGCTTCCTCAGATTATTGTTTCGCTCTATGCGACGCGGCGCCGCCAAACCCGAACGCCTCACAGCTTTCCGCCAATACTGCGAGCGCGAAGGCGAGTTACTCGAAAAATTCGCACTATTCTGCGCGCTCGATGAGAAGCTGCACCGGCAAAATCGCGCTTGCTGGACCTGGCAGCAATGGCCGCAGGAATATCATTCCCCCGCTTCCGAAGCTTGCCGCTCCTTCGCGCGCCAACACCGGCCAACTATCGATTTCTATAAGTACATCCAGTTCGTCATCGAGGAACAACTGGCCGAAACGCAAAGGTACGCGCGCGAGATCGGGATGCCCATCGGCATCTATCACGATCTGGCCGTTGCTACCGATCGCTGCGGCTCTGACCTCTGGGCCCACCGCGATTTTTACGTTAATGGATGCCGCGTGGGCGCGCCGCCCGATGATTTTTCTCCCAATGGTCAGGATTGGGCATTCCCGCCGCCGAATCCGCAGGCTCATCAGCTAGACGGTTACCGGCTTTATCGCGAAAGTATTCGCAAGATTATGCGTGACGGCGGCGCTCTGCGCATCGATCACGTCATGCGTCTATTCCGCCTGTTCTGGATTCCCGACGGATTCGGCGCGGCCCAGGGAATGTATGTCGGCGACAACGCCCAGGATCTACTGCACATTCTGGCGCTCGAAAGCGTGCGCGCGCAAAACATCATCGTCGGTGAAGATCTCGGCACGGTGACCGACGAAATACGCGAGACATTGGCCCGCTTCGGCATCCTCAGTTACCGGTTGTTCTACTTTGAGAAGCACCGCGACGGCGGCTTCAAGCGGAGCCAGGAGTACCCGCGCCAGGCGCTGGTCGCTTCTGCAACTCACGACCTGCCCACCATCGCGGGCTTTTGGAGCTATCGCGATATTGAAGCGAGAAAAGCCGCCGGCCTCGCCGATGAAGCAGGCTATCGCAATCAGTTGCAGGATCGCAAGCGGGAAAGACAGGCCATGCTCGACCTGCTACACGAACACGGTTTACTGCCCGCAGATTACACGCGCGACGCAGAGCAAATCCCGGAACTCGACGGCATGCTGCACAACGCAGTGATCGGTTTTCTCGCGCAAGTGCCTTCCATGATCATGCTCTTGAATCAGGAAGACCTGACTAAAGAGACCGAACAGCAGAATCTTCCCGGCAGCACGGCGCAATATCCAAACTGGCAGCGCAAGATGAAGATCAGAATCGAAGATCTCTATTCGCCCGAATTTGCGCCTTATACGGCCATGGTGCGCCATCAACTAAAACGGACCGGCCGCGCCAGCAAAAGCTGATCGCCGCTTCTTCCTGCTTCCGGCTTCAGGCTTCCTGCTTCCCGCAATTGTGATAACGTTTACTCCAACATCTTTTTGGGGTAGCAAATCGCATGCATAGAATTTTTTCTGCCTCCCTTCTTTTCCTCCTGACTTTCAGTACCTACGCTGGGGCCCAGATGGCCGGCACCGGCACCGTCATCGGCACCGTCACCGATCCCAGCGGCGCCGTCGTTCCCAACGCGCAAATCGAACTGCGCGACAGCGCCACCGGCAACGTCCGCACCACCGTCAGCAACGGCTCCGGCCAGTATTCGTTCATCGGCGTGCAGCCGGGAACCTATAGCGTCAAGGGCACCCATCCCGGCTTTGAAGCCATGGCCGTCCCGAATATCGTCGTTGAAGTGGACAAATCGTATACCGTCAACCTGCAACTGCACGTGGGCGCAGCGCAGGCAGTGGTCGAAGTGCGCTCCACTCCCGGAGCCGAGTTGCAAACGCTCGACGCTTCCGTTGGAAGCACCGTCGGTGGCGCCACCCTGCAAATGCTCCCCACTCTTACACGCAATGTCACCAGCCTGCTGCTTCTGCAGCCGACCTCCATGCCGCAGCAGGCCTCCAGCCAGGGCAGTACGCTCGGCGGCCAGGTGGCAGGCGCCCACAGCGATCAAAACTCCATCGTGCTCGATGGCGGAAACATCACCAACGGCACCTCCGGCAACAACGACTATTTCGTCAACTTCAACGGCGGCCCCGAGGGCGCCATCCCCACGCCCGTCGAAAGTATCCAGGAATTCCGCGTATCCACCAGCAATCACTCCGCCAGCTTTAGCGGCGCATCGGGAAGCGAAACCGTGCTCGTCACCAAACGCGGCAGCAATCAGTATCACGGCTCTCTCTACTGGTTTCTTCAGAACGATGAGCTGAACGCAAACACCTGGGACCGCAATCGCCTCGGCCAGGCGCGCCCGGAAAGCAAGGACAACCGCTTCGGCGGCAGCTTTAGCGGTTATATTCCGGGTCTCCCTGAATCCGCCCGGACGTATTTCTACATGAACTACGAAGGACGCCGCCTAGTCGCCACCCAGCAGTATTCGCGCATCGTCCCCACCGATACATTGCGCCAGGGCATTCTCCGTTTCCGGGATGCCTCGGGCAACATCATCGCGTATAACTTGGCAGCCGGGCTTCAATGCGGCGCCCAGGGCAATGGCGCCTGCGATCCGCGCCATATCGGTCTCAATCCTCTTGTCAGCCAGCTCTGGCGCACCTATGAGCCCGCCGGCAACGATACTTCGCAAGGCGATGGTCTGAACACCACCGGATTCAGCGCTGCCCTGCCCCTACCCATCTCGTCGGATTTCGGCGTGATGCGTCTCGATCACTCCTTCGGCTCCAACTGGCAGGCGTTCGTCAGTTATCGCATCTATAAGGAACTGGCTGCGGTGAACCGCCAGGTCGATATCGGCGGCCTCTTGCCTGGCGACGTGAAGGGCAAACCGGCTTCGACCGCCAATATCCCGCGCCAGCCCCGCTACATCGTCCTCGGCCTTACCGGCGTTCTCACGCCCAACATGACCAACGAGCTGAACTTGAGCTATCTGCGCGATTGGTGGTACTGGAACACGGCCGGCGCCTTTCCTCAAGTACCCGGCACTGCCGCTGCGCTTGAGCTTGGCGGTAACACCACCAATCCGCTGCTGCCCCTCAATCTCAACACCACCGGCGCCCGCACCCGGCTCTGGGATGGCCACAACTACAACTTGTCCGATAACCTTTCCTGGCTTAAAGGAACCCACCTCATCCGCGTCGGCGGAACGTTCAGCCATGTCGCCGTCAATTTTTCCCGCGATGACGGCCAAGTCGGCCTCATCGAGCCTGCTTATCTCATCCAGCAGTCCACCGGGCTCAATATTCCGCCCGCTTATCAACCGGCCGCCTGCAGCGCCACTTTGAAAACGAATTGCCTGCCGGCCAATCAGATCTCAAACTGGAACAATCTCTACTCGCAGGTCTTGGGTTTAGTCGACCAGGGCCTGCAAGTCGGCGTGCGCGGCTCTAATCTGAATGCGCTGCCGCAAGGCACGCCGCTGTTCAACGACGTCCATTACGACACGTTCAGTCTCTACGCAACGGATTCCTGGAAGATCACACCCACCCTGACATTCAACTATGGCCTCAACTGGTCGGTAGACGTGCCTCCCATCGATCAAACCGGCAAGCAATCCATCTCTTTTCTGCTGGCATCTAACTCGGTCATCATTCCCGAAAACTATCTCGCCACCCGCGAGCAGGCGGCGCTGAGCGGAACGGTTTACAATCCAACGGTTGCGTTCGGTCCCCTTTCGTACGTTCATCGCAAATATCCGTACAATCTTGTCTGGGATACTGTTGCGCCGCGCGTGGCTCTCGCCTGGACACCCAAATTCGCGCACAACAAAATGGTGATCCGCGGCGGCTACGGCCAGCTATTCGATCGTCTCAACGGCGTGCAAAAAGTCGGCAATGAATTTCAGGCATTTGGATTCCAGCAGACGCTCACCTGTATCGGCCCTGCGCGCACCGGACAGTGCTTGGGCAATTTGAGCTCTGATCCTCTAAGCGGTTTCCGCATCGGTGTCGATGGCAGCACCGTGCCCATTCCCGCTCTAAGCGCATCCGCAACCGTGCCGCTCGTGCCGGGCGCGGCCGGTTTCCCCGGAGCCAATCAGCCCCAGGCCAATACCACCTATCAAATCGATCCGCAGTACCGGCCCGGACGCAACCAGCAATGGGACCTGACGATTCAACGCGAATTGCCCGGCAAATCGCTGGTCGAAATCGGCTATATCGGGCGCCACGCTGCCAATATTTATAATCCGCTCGAAGTAAACCAGGTTCCGTTCATGATGACGCTCGCGGGCCAGACATACGCACAGGCCTACGACGCCATCGCGGCCCAGCTCGCCGCCGGAACAGCCGTCACCCCGCAGCCGTTTCTCGAATCTGCGCTCGCGGGCAGCTCCTTCTGCGCCGCGCCCAATACCAGTTGCACGGCGGGCGTTGTCTCAAAATTCAAAAGCTCGTTCACCAACCAGCAAGTGACCACGGTTTGGAACGGCATTCAGCCGTCTTTCGTCTTCGGACCCGCCACCGCCCAAACCAAGCAGGTTTCCTCGACGTTTTTCTATTGGGCAAGCGCCGGCTGGGCCAACTACAATGCCGGTTTCGTTTCTTACCGCACGCGCGAGTTTCAGGGCCTCACGCTGGATGCGAATCTCACCTGGGCGCATTCGCTCGATACCCGCGGTCTGAACCAGGATTTCGATACCGCCGCATCGAATTCATTCGATCTGCACTACGATTACGGCACCTCTATCTTCGATCGCAAGCTCGTTTTCAACCTGCTCGCTTATTATCAGTTGCCATTCGGCAAACATGGACACGGAGTTCTGAGTTACGCAATCCGCGATTGGTCCATCGCTCCCATCGTGAACATCTCCAGCGGTCTGCCGCTCAAAGTGCTGACCGGCTCCGGGCAGGAGTTCGGACAAGGCGGTGGCACCAACAGCGCAGGCGCCGTTCTATTGACCCCCGATACGTTCGGTAACAGCGTGCATTCGGGCGTCACCGGCGACTCGACTACGCAAGTCGGCATCAACAGCGACCCCGCCCGCGGCGGCAGCGGTCTTAACTTATTCGCCAATCCAGCGGCGGTGTTTTCGTCGTTCCGCCCGGCCACGGTAGGAATCGACACCACGAGCGGCGGAGGCGGGCAACTGCGCGGCCTGCCGCGCTGGAATATCGATCTCGCGCTCTCGCGCACGTTCCGCTTCACCGAGCGCTGGAGCACTACCTTCAGCGCACAGGCCTTCAACCTGTTCAATGTCGTCCAGTTTGCCGATCCGTCGGTCAATCTGCAATCGCCGCAGACCTTCGGCGTGCTGAGCAGCCAGTTAAATTCACCGCGCATCGTGCAGCTCGGGCTTCACGTCGACTTTTGAGAGGACGCAGGGAGCCGGAAGGCGCACGGGGGGTGTTGGCGGGCATTGCGTAACAGCTTTCGACGGGTTCAGGCGATACTTCGGAAGACTTCCGGGAGTAAAATGCGCTCCAGTTCGCCGGAAACCTTGGCTGCCTGTAAGAAATTCGCCCCTTTTTGCCGTTCGAGGCGCTGTTTTTCGTTCTCGATCTTGTAGTGATGGCAT
>JAJPJN010000030.1 GCA_021324185.1 Terriglobia bacterium
CAACGCAAAAAAGAGAAGCACGAGCTGGCGCAAGACATCGCCAAACTCAAAAAACAGCTCCTTGAAATCCGTTTCGCCAAGGTCTCGGTAGCTCTATTGAGCAAAAATCACGCCCCCAAAGCCTCCGAATCCTGCGATTTTGAAATCACCCAGGCCGGTTCCTTAAGCTGACCGCTGAGAGCTGGCCGCTGATCGCTTCCGTCTTCTTGGCTTCTTTGCTTCTTTACTTCCTTGGCTTCTTTGCTTCTTTACGCTTTCAGGCTGCCGCCGGCTTTCCAGTCGGCGCTTCCGTCTTCCCGGCTTCCGGCTTCCTTGTCGTTTGCCGCTCCGAATTTCTCAGGACGCTTTATTGCCCGGCGGCAGGCCGAAGCGGCTGCTCGGCTGATGTCTTCTGCGGAGCCGGAATAGGGGCAGTGATTAATTTCGCCGGGGTACGCGGGGTGTTTGCAATTTCGTTTAGGAAAACAAGCGAGCTGGGGGTGCGCGCGGCAAACTCGGTGCCATGCCGGTACATGTCAGCCAGCAATTTGCGTCCGGCCGCATCATACCCGGTCAAACGGGAAATATCCACGATGAGCCGGCGGGGCGCCAGTTCACGCAGCGCCTGCTGCCAGGAGCGCCTCACTTCGGGTACTCCGTCGCCGGCAAACCGCCCTATGATTTCAATGCGGAATTCATCCGCTCTGTCAATGATTTTGTATGTTGCCACACGCAACCGCCACATTTATGGACGCGCATGCCGATCATAGGCTACAGGGCTTTTTACAGTGTGGCGCTCTCGCGGGCTTGCGATAAATGCCATTGCGTAGTTTTGCATAATTTTCACCTCACGAAACAAATGGCGGCGGCCCGACATCTTCCGCTTTGGTAGCTACCTAAGTCACTGAAGGAAAAACAACAGAATGTCGAGAAAAGTGCTGCCCGGGTCGCCTTATCCACAAGGCGCGACGTGGGACGGGACGGGTGTGAACTTTGCCATTTATTCCGAGAATGCCACCGGCGTCGAGCTTTGCCTTTTTGATGAGTTGAACGCTCCAGCAACCGAAACGATTCAACTCCCCGAGTGCACCGGATACGTCTGGCACGGCTATGTGCCGGGTTTGAGCATCGGGCAAATGTATGGTTATCGCGTACACGGTCCATTCGAGCCGCAGGCCGGGATGCGCTTCAATCCCGCCAAGCTTTTAATTGATCCGTATGCGACAGCGATTGCCGGAGAAGTGAATTGGGATTATCCGATCTTCGCCTATAAATTGGGAGATCCGGCCGGGGATCTTTCAAAAGACGATCAGGATGACGCGCCTGGGATGCCCAAGGGTGTTGTGACGACCTCGCATTTCGACTGGCAAGGCGACCGTTCGCCCCAGCGCCCTCTGCACCAATCCATCATCTACGAAGTGCATGTAAAAGGATTCAGCCGGCGTCATCCGGACATTCCTGAGAATTTGCGCGGCACTTATTTAGGATTAGTTCAGCCGCCCGCGCTCGACTACTTCAAAAAGCTTGGAATCACGGCGCTGGAGCTGATGCCGGTCCACGACTTTCTGGATGAAAAGACGTTGATCGATAAAGGACTTCACAACTACTGGGGCTACAACACAACCAATTACTTCTCGCCTGTTGCGCGTTACAGCAGCTCCGGAGACCGCGGCCAGCAGATTGGAGAATTCAAAACCATGGTGCGCGAGCTCCATCGCGCCGACATCGAGGTGATCCTCGACGTGGTTTATAACCATACCTCCGAAGGCAATCAAATGGGTCCGACATTGAGCTTTCGAGGCATTGACAATGCCACCTATTACCGCCTCGTGAGCGACGATCCGCGTTACTACATGGACTATACGGGCACCGGCAACACGCTGAACATGCGTCACCCCCAGGTGTTGAAGATGGTAATGGATAGCCTGCGCTACTGGGTTTTAGAGATGCACGTGGATGGATTTCGCTTCGATCTTGCCTCCACGCTTGCCCGTGAACTGCATGATGTCGATCGCCTCTCCGCGTTCTTCGATGTGATTAATCAGGATCCGGTACTTTCGAAAGTCAAGCTCATTGCCGAGCCCTGGGATGTCGGCGAAGGCGGCTACCAGGTAGGCAAATTCCCCGCGTTGTGGGCTGAGTGGAACGGCAAATATCGCGACACCGTGCGCCGCTACTGGAAGGGGGATGAGGGGCAGCTTGCGGAATTAGGTTACCGGCTCACCGGCAGCAGCGATCTGTACAAACGGGACGGCCGAAGTCCGTCGGCCAGTATCAATTTCATCGTCGCGCACGACGGCTTCACGCTCAACGATCTGGTTACCTATAACGAAAAGCACAATGAAGCGAACGGCGAGGATAACAAAGATGGCGCCAATGATAATCATTCCTGGAACCATGGCGTCGAAGGGCCGACGGACGATCCGGCTATCATTGAGCTTCGCGAGCGTGAAAAGCGAAATTTGTTAGTCACGCTGTTCTTCTCGCAAGGCGTCCCCATGATCTGCAGCGGCGATGAAATCAGCCGCACCCAGCAGGGCAACAATAACGCTTATTGCCAGGACAACGAGATCAGTTGGCTCGATTGGAATCTGGATAACCGCAAAAAAGCGCTGCTCGAGTTCACCTCAAAACTCATCGCCATCCGGCGCGACCACCCCAACTTTCATCGCCGCAGGTTCTTTCAAGACCGCCCGATCAGCCCGTCCTCGGTACATAAACGGCGGCTTGACGGCTTTGAGGTTCAGGACATCGAGTGGTTCCGGCCTGATGGCAACCTGATGACGGAAGACGATTGGAAGTCGGGCTGGGTGCGGTGTTTTGGCATGCGCCTGAGCGGCAGGACCATCGACGATGTGGACCGGTACGGTGAGCCGTTGCGCGATGACACCTTCCTGCTATGTCTGAATCCACACCACGAACATATTAAATTCTATTTGCCGCCTTGCGCGACAAGTTGTAAATGGCAATTGACGCTGGATACACGCAATCCAGCCATCACGGAACCCGTCCTGATTAAACCGGATGAGCCGTACGACATGCTCGAGCACTCCGCCGTTTTGTTCTGCGAGGCCGAAGATCACGTCAAAAGCGAAGAAATTGAGAAATACGGCCCCGAGCAGCGCGATATGCGCGGGTGAGAGGAACAGTTGTATCGTGATACGATATAAATAGTGCCGGAACTCCACTCTGGTTTCGAGCTGTCGGGGGACGCCTACCGCCGCCTAGCTGATTTTCGTTACCGTATACGACAATTCCTGCATTTTAGTGAAGAGGCCTGCCGGGCTCACGGTTTAGAGCCCCAACAGCATCAGGTTCTGCTGGCTTTAAAAGGTCTGCCGGACGGCGCGCGGCCTACCGTGCGTACCCTGGCAGAACGCTTGTGCCTGCGTCATCACAGCACCGTCGAGCTGATCAATCGTCTGGCCGAGCGCGGTGCTGTGATACGCCAGTCGAGTGATTACGACCGGCGCGAGGTTTTGATTACGCTGACGCCGCTGGGGGAGGAAATTCTGCGCAAGCTTTCTGTTCTGCATTGGGAGGAGCTTCGAGTGGCCGGTCCGGCGCTGGCCGAAGCCATACACAATCTTTTTCAGCACTCGCCCGAAACGGGCCGGAGCGTCGCATGAGCAGTAAATCCCGCAAGCATTCTGAGGAACTGGGCGACTTCACTACCGGTATTCAGGTAATCCCCATTTCGTTATTGGCGATTTTCATTGGGTTTGTTGCCTCACTGGTGGCCTGGGCGCTGTTAAGGCTGATCGGGTTCTTTACCAATCTTTTCTACTACCAGCGAATCGATTCGACGCTCAGCTCACCGGCGCACAATCACCTTGGCCTCTGGGCGATTCTGGTTCCCGTCATCGGCTCGCTCGTGGTGGGCTTTATGGCTCGTTATGGTTCGGAGCGCATTCGAGGTCACGGCATTCCCGAAGCCATTGAATCCATTCTGATGAACGGCAGCCGTGTTCATCCACGGCTTGCGCTTCTGAAACCCATTTCGGCTGCCATCTCAATCGGCTCCGGCGGCCCGTTTGGCGCCGAAGGTCCGATCATTATGACCGGCGGCGCATTCGGCTCCCTCATCGCCCAGTTTTTCCATCTCACCAGCGCTGAGCGCAAGACCTTGCTGGTTGCCGGCGCTGCGGCCGGAATGTCCGCCACCTTTGCGGCGCCGCTATCGGCCGTTCTGTTGGCGGTTGAACTTTTGCTGTTCGAATGGAAGCCGCGAAGCGCTATCCCGGTGGCATTAGCCAGCGCCACGGCCGGAGCGACACGGCGCTACATTCTGGGCCTGGGGCCGCTTTTTCCAGTAACATCACATCCCATTTTCATCGGTCCGGCAGGCCTCTTCGGGTGCCTTCTCACCGGCATTCTGGCCGGGGGGCTGTCGGCGCTATTAACTGTCGGCGTGTATGCTGCCGAGGACACATTTCAAAAGCTGCCGATTCACTGGATGTGGTGGCCCGCCATTGGCGGCCTTTTTGTGGGCATCGGGGGCGTTATTTTTCCGCCGGCTCTGGGCGTCGGTTACGACAATATCGCGCTTTTGCTCAAGGGCAATACGGCGCTCCAGTTTCTACTCGGAATCCTCATCGTCAAATCGCTCATCTGGATGATCTCGCTCGGCTCGGGAACATCGGGAGGAGTGCTCGCGCCCTTGCTCATGATGGGTGCGGCCTTGGGTGGTATAGAAGGCATGTTTTTGCCCCACTATGGCGAAGGCTTCTGGCCGCTCGTCAGCATGGGCGCGATTCTCGGCGGCACCATGCGCTCGCCGTTTACGGGCATCGTGTTTGCCATCGAACTCACTCACGATCTGAACATGCTGCTGCCGTTACTGGTGGCCTGTTTTCTCGCGCATGCGTTTACCGTGCTCACTCTGAAGCGCTCGATTTTGACTGAAAAGATTGCTCGCCGCGGTTATCACCTGAGCCGCGAGTATGCGCTCGATCCGCTCGAAATTCTATTCGTGCGGGAAGTGATGCGAACCAACGTGGTTGCGCTCCCCGCCGACGCCAAGCTCGAGCAGGTGCGTGAGCTTATCCGGCCCGTTGCCAAGGAGCGCGGCCAGCATATCTACCCGATCGTGGATTCGGACGCCAAGCTGCTGGGCGTTGTGAGCCGCAATTATCTGCTGAAGCTGTACGAGGAATCGCACGGCTCTTCCTGCAAATCGCCATTGCGCGCCGTGCTTTCAGGCGAGCCTGTGGTCGCGTTCTCTGACGAGCCGCTGCGCGTGGTGGTCTATCGAATGGTAGAAACCGGATTCACCCGCTTCCCGGTGGTGGACCGCGACGATCAGAGGAAACTGCTCGGGATGGTCTCGCTCGACGACCTACTGCGCGCGCGCAGCCGCAATCTGGAAGAAGAGCGCGCCCGCGAGCGTGTTCTGCGCCTTCGCCTGCCGCTTGGCCGCGGCAAAGGAGAGCAGATTACTGTGGACGTAACATCCAAGTAACCGGACTCTATCGCGACTCTGTCTAACGTACGGCACTATGCCCGCCCTGCTGAGCGTACAGGATGCGCGAGGGTATTGGCTGACGCGCCTCTTGCTCGAGCGCGGCATCGGGATCATTTGCCTGATTGCGTTCCTGGTGGCCTTGAATCAGTTCAAACCGTTGCTCGGCGAAAACGGTTTACTGCCAGTTCCACTCTGGATCAAACAGGTTCCGTTTCACGAGTCTCCGAGCTTCTTCTATTGGTGGCCGCGGGATGTAGCCTTCACGCTCTTTTCCTGGATCGGCATCATTCTTTCCTGCCTGGTGATTAGTGGGATCGCTTCGCGCTACGCCTGGTTGTCCCCGCTCGTGTGGGGGCTGATTTATCTCATCTATCTTTCGTTTGTCAATGTGGGCCAGACTTTCTATGCTTTCGGCTGGGAATCGATATTGCTCGAGGCCTGTTTTTTCTGCGTTTTTCTGGGCGGCGCTCGTGTTGTGCCGCAACCGATTCCGATCTGGCTGTTTCGCTGGCTGTTGTTCCGGATCATGTTCGGCGCCGGGCTGATCAAGCTGCGCGGTGACCCGTGCTGGCGCGATCTTACCTGCCTGAACTACTACTACGAAACCCAGCCCATGCCAAATCCGCTGAGCTGGTACTTCCATTGGGCGCCCCAGTGGGTGAACAAAGGAGGCGTGTTGTTCAACCACTTCTCGGAATTGATCGTCCCGTTTTTTTATTTTCTTCCGCAACCCATCGCGGGCATTGCGGGGCTGATCACCATTGCGTTTCAGTTGTTCATAATTGTTAGCGGCAATCTTTCCTGGCTCAACTGGCTGACGTTGTTTCTCGCGTTTTCAACGCTGGATGCCAAATTCTTCGGGTTTGTGGGTAATCTCCGCTGGCCGCAGATGCATGCGCCGCCCATGGGCATTCACCTCATAAACGTGGCGCTCGCGATTTTCGTGATTTGGGCGAGCTACCCGGTGGTCAGAAATATGATCTCGGCCCGCCAGATCATGAACACCAGCTTCAATTCATTACATCTGGTGGGTACGTACGGCGCCTTCGGAAGCATTACGCGCCCCCGCTACGAAGTAATCGTCGAAGGAACTACTGACGCCATCATCACGCCTGCGAGCGAATGGCGCGAGTATGAGTTCAAGGGCAAGCCCGGGCAGCTCAATTACCGGCCTCCGCAAATTGCCCCTTACCATTTGCGCCTCGATTGGTTGATGTGGTTTGCCGCCATGTCGAGTTATCAGGACTATCCGTGGTTCGTGAATTTCGTCGCGAAATTGCTTGAGAACGATGAGGCCGTGCTCAGCCTTTTGCGAAAAAATCCGTTTCCGGGCAAGCCGCCGCACTACGTTCGCGCGCTGCTGTACGAGTATCACTTCACGACGCCGGAGGAACGAAAGAAGACCGGGAACTGGTGGAAACGGATTCTGGCCGGTCCCTATTTCCCAGCCGTGTCCATGGAAACTCCGGGCTTCCGGCGCGTGCTCCAAAGCCAAGGCTGGCTGAATCGATAGAAACGGGTGAGGACGCCCTTATGTCCTATTTGTAAGGAGCGAGTATGCGCAAAATTACGTTTGGCTGTCTGGTGCTGGCCGTGGCGCTCGGACCGGGAATGCTGATGTCACAACAGCAACACTCCACGCAGACCGGCCCCACGCCGAGCAATCCCACCAAAAATAATCCGGACGTGCCCAAACAGGCGCCGAATACGAACAACCCCGATATGGCTCCCCAGAACGAACCCGCACCGGGGGGAACCGGCGCGACCTCGGCAACCACGCCCAAAGCAAGCAAGCGAAAGAACCGGAAGAGATCCTCAACCGGTTCCAACAGCACGGCTACCCATCGATGACGGCGGCTGCCAGTCCGGCGCTGGCTAGTGGCGCATCCACTCGTTATGGTGGGCCTGAAAATCGTGGATTCGGGCGGCGTCATCCGCGAGAACCTGCCGGTCCTGAGGCGCTAAGCGTTCGTCGTTTGCTGATTTACGCAAGGAATCGATCACGTCGTTGACGATGCCGTTATCCCAGACACCCTGATCCAGCTTGGCCTGCAAACCCGTCAGTTCCTCTTTGGTGCGTTCCAGACGGCGCCTCTCCCGCTCCGCAGCCGCCCCGGCACTGTAGATATGTTCAAGATCGTTGCGCACCCGGATAAAGATGTGCGAGTGCCAATTACCGCGGAAATATTCGTCCCGCTCGCGCCGCCAGTCTTGCGGGAACAGGCATCCGGCAGCGACCAGGAAAGTTAAAGAAATTTTCAACAATTGTTTATTTTTCATATACGTAGCCTCCGAACTTCATCACGTTCGAGGTCTTAAAGGCCGGAAATGTTACCGGTCAGATAGGGATCGAGTCCTCGCGCCCGGTGTGGTTCGCGTCTCAAAACTTACCCGGCTCATCTAACAGGTATGAACACGGTGAAGACCGTATTGCTTCTCGGGTTGCTCAGCGGATTTCTGCTTTATCTGGGGGAAGTATTTGGAGGCCGTAACGGCCTGATGCTCGCGCTGGCGATCGCCATTGTCATGAATTTCGTCAGCTATTTCTTCTCGGACAAGATTGCGCTGATGACCTATGGCGCGCAGCCGGTCACCCCGGAGCAAAATGCGCAGGTCTATGCGCGAGTGGCGCCGATCGTCGGCGGTCTGGCGCAGCGCATGGGTATTCCCATGCCGCGGCTCTGGATTATCAACGATCCATCGCCGAACGCATTCGCGACCGGCCGCAATCCCTCGCATGCCTCGGTGGCCTTCACAGAGGGCATTCTCAACAGCATGTCCGATTTCGAAATTGAAGGCGTAGTGGCGCATGAACTGGGGCATGTGCTTCACCGCGATATCCTCATCAGTTCCGTTGCCGCGACCATTGCGACGGCCATCACGTTCCTGGCGCGCATGGGTTTCTGGTTCGGCGGGAGCCGCGATGATGAGCGCGAAGGCGGCGGCATCGGTGCGCTGTTTATGCTGATTCTGGCGCCCATTGCCGCGATGCTGATCCAGATGGCAATCTCGCGCAGCCGCGAATTCGATGCCGACGCAGCATCCGCCAAATACACAGGACGGCCTTACGAACTCATCTCAGCCCTCCAGAAGCTGGAAACCTATTCCAAGCGCATGCCGCTTGAGGCCACGCCATCGACGGCGCATCTGTTTATCATCCAGCCATTCACGGGAGAAAGCCTGATGCGGCTGTTTTCGACTCATCCCTCGACGGAAGAGCGGATCGCGCGGTTGCAGCGGATGCAGGGCTGAAGCTTATTGGACGCGCGGGCACCAGGCCA
This sequence comes from Terriglobia bacterium, assembly GCA_021324185.1. GTDB lineage: Bacteria > Acidobacteriota > Terriglobia > Bryobacterales > Bryobacteraceae > Bog-105. Next base: position 8,725 of record JAJPJN010000030.1, read on the forward strand.
TCCCGTCCGGCTGCGGGCCTGCATCGATGCGTGCAGTGATATTCAAAGTCTTTGGGTCGATAACAGCCACGTAGTTACTTGCCGTGCAGGCCACGTAAACTCGTGAGCCGTCCGGCTGCATCTCAATTCCTGCGCAGCCCCGCGCCTCGAAGCGCTTGATCTCTTTATGAGTTTCGGCATCCAGCACCGCAATGCCGGCATTCCCGAGAGATGAGATAAAGACAAGTTTTCCGTCCGGCCTGAATTTCAGGCGATTTGCGCCCGGAACATTGGCCTGTAGGGTGTCAGATACTTGCTTGCTTGCCAGATTGATGATCGAGACGGTGCCGTCGCCGGCATTCGCGACCCAGATCTCTTTCCCGTCCGGCCTGACATCGAATCCTTCTGAACCCCGGCCGACCGGAATAACCGTTTCATTCCAATCTCCGCCGGGAGGCCCCATGGGACCACCCCGGCCGCCCGGGGGACGGCCTCCGGTAGCGCCCGGCGGCGGGCCCCCTGGAGGAGCGCCTGGCGGCGGGCCGGGATTTACGGGCGGTCTCTTCTCAATGATCGTCACCGTTGCGGAAGCGACGTTGGTCGTGTACACATGCGTCATGTCTTCAGAGACCCAGATCATGTGGGTGCGATTTTGCCCGGTGCCGAGAATCCAATCCACTTTCTTTGCCGCCGGATCGTAGCGCGCAATCGCTTTAGCTGCTTCCGCCGTAAACCAGGTCTTACCGCCCACAAATGTCAGGCCGTGGGGTCCCCGCAACGGGCCGAGATCAATGGGCGTGAGGGCTTTTTGATTGACCAGATCGATGAGGGCCAGCGTGTTGTAGGCGCCGCCTCCGTAATTTGAAACGTAAGCGTACCTGCCGTCGCTTGAAGCGATGACTTCATGCGGGTCCGGTCCAACGGGCACTTTTCCAAGGACCTTCAGGCTGGCAGGATCAACGATGGCTAGCGTTCGGTCGCCTTTCGACAGAATCAATAACGATTGAGCGGCTAGAGACTGTGCGGAGACGAGCGCTGCCAGCGTAATCAAAACGGTCTTCATGACCACGAATTACAACACATTTCTTTAGGGGCTCAACAGGAGGCCAAAAAACGTGAGCGCGCCGCAAAGGACGCTCAGATTTAGGGAGAGGATGATGGCCAGCGCGACATATAGTTTCCGTTCGCGCGGCGTCAACTTCACCAACTCGATCCCTGCGGCTGGCGGGTATCTGACAAGATTCGGAATAAATTCGCTCCTCCGGGAGCCGGCACAACGGATGCTGTGTGCTCCCGAGGAACTCATCGGCAGCGCGCGAGGGGGATTAAGCAGGAGTATTATGTTGAGGCGGTTGGCATTTTAATCACGCACGGGAGGCTCACGTTGAAAGGCTTCAAACAGTTCTTAATGCGCGGTAACGTCGTTGATTTGGCTGTGGCGGTAGTTATCGGCGCGGCTTTTGGCGCGGTAGTGACGGCTTTGGTGAAAGACCTGATTACCCCGCTCATTGCCGCCGCTGTAGGGTCCCCGGATTTTTCGGGAATCTATTTCACCGTAAACGGCAGTAAATTTCTCATCGGAGAGTTTGCCAATGCGGTGCTTTCGTTTATCCTGATCGCTGCGGCAGTTTACTTCTTTGTCGTCTTGCCCCTCAATTCATTGATGGCGCGCATACGTAGAGGCCAAGCCCCGCCCGATCCCACGACGAAAACCTGTCCGGAGTGCCTGAGTACCATCCCGATCGGGGCGCGCCGCTGCGCGTTTTGCACTGCGGCTGTCAGCTAGCGATCAAGGAAACAACTGCAAGGAGCGTTCGGCCCAACGCTCTTGAATTTCCTGTTTCCAGCTTCCCCGCAACGGGCTTTGGAGCATTTTCCGGAACAATTCCTCGTCCTGCGTTTCCCCTTTGTACAGCCGCACCACATCCGCGACAGGAATGCTTTCCGCCTCCCGGTGCACGAGCTGGAGTTCATCACCTGTCTCCAGTTCGCCTTCTTCGGCGATAGAGAAGTAAATTCCTGAAAAGCCGCTGCGCCAAAATCGCTTTACCATATCGCTGCGTTTGAAACGCAAATTCAACTTGAAGCACGGCATGCGGGGTTGGGTGACTTGCAGAAGGGCAGAGCCGGCGCGGAAGCGATCTCCAATGTGCGCGGCTTCTTCCGTCAGCCCGGCAGTGGTTAAATTTTCTCCGAAAGCGCCCCAAGCGAGGTCGGTTTGCGGGAGTTCTTTCGCCCAGTACGGATAGTGTTCGGATGGATATGCGTAGACGGCTTTGTAGGGGCCGCCGTGAACACGCAGGTCTGCTTGCCGGTCGCCCTGCAGATTGTGATGGCGAACGGCTATCCGGCCCCGAACAGGTGTTTTGAAGATGCTGGTCAATACGATTCGATCTCCCAAGGCGATTTCGCGCGGCTGCCCGACATTGACGGAGATGATGTGGATCGGCGGCGCTGGAAGCGAAAGGCCCATATCCTTCAATTTTCTTTCAGGCGTGGTTCGCTGTTTAGGGATTGTGCTATTCTCGTAGAGGTTTTCACACCAACTTGGGAGGCAAGGGCTAACTGCGTTTGCCCGAGCCGTTCGGACCAGTCATTTTATGAGCCATAAGCCCGGTAAGAAGTATGAAGCCGCGGCGAAGCAGGTGGAACGCAAAGCGTACCAGCTTGCCGAAGCCGTCACTCTAGTACAAAAGATCAAATTCACCAAATTTGACGAGACCGTCGAAGTGCACATGCGTTTGGGCGTCGATCCGAAGCATGCGGACCAGATGGTTCGCGGTACAGTCGTGCTGCCGAACGGCTTAGGCAAATCGAAGAAAGTCCTGGTCATTGCCTCGGGCGACAAACTGCGCGAAGCGGAGGAGGCGGGCGCCGATTTCTTCGGCGGCGAAGAGATGGTGACGCGAATCCAGACCGAGAATTGGACCGACTATGATGCCGTTATCGCCACCCCGGACATGATGCGTTCTGTCGGACGCCTCGGCAAGGTTCTCGGGCCGCGGGGGCTGATGCCCAACCCAAAGACCGGCACAGTGACCACCGATGTTCGCAACGCCATTCAGGAAATCAAGGCGGGAAAAGTGGAATTTCGTGTAGACAAGACGGGCGTTATTCATGCTCCGGTGGGGAAAGTAAGTTTCGCAAATGACAAGCTGCTGGAAAACGCCAATAGCCTGATTCAGGCAGTGGTGCGCGCCAAACCCTCGGCGGCGAAAGGCAAGTACGTCAAGAGCGCGACCATCTGTTCCACGATGGGTCCCGGCGTACACCTGGACGTAACCAGCTTCAACCAGAAGACCGCATAAAGCTGCGGCCCATCAAAAGGAACGCGTCATGAAGAACAGAGACGAGAAGAAGAAAGATCTTGAAGACCTGAAGAAGGCACTCGAAGAGAACAAGAACATCTTCGTCACCGGCTACGAGAAGTTGACCGTCAAGCAGGATAACCAGCTTCGCAGGACCATTCGCGAGGCGGGCGGCAAGTATCGGGTGGTGAAAAATAACCTGGCGGCCAAGGCTTCGGAAGGTACGCCCGCCAGCGATTTGTTGGGCCAACTGAAGGGCATGAACTCGATGGCGTACACCCCGGGCGATCCTGTGGCGCTCGCCAAGGCGCTCACGAAGTACGCCAAGGATAACGCTGCGTTCACCTTTAGAGCCGGCATGGTGGAAGGCCGTGTGATCGATGTGAAGTCGATCAACGATCTGGCCGCGATGCCGCCGAAGGAAGAGATTTTTGCCAAGCTCCTGTTTTTGATCAATGCCACCGCAACCCGGCTGGTCACTTCAATCAACGGAGTCGGGCGCAATCTGGCTGTGGTCCTGGATCAGGCCGGGAAAGAAAATAAATTCAAGTCGTAGGAGTTTAAGCAAGCGCACAGCCTGGCCGTTGTGCGTGTTTAGAAGGAAGGAAGCGCACAGCCCGGTTTGCTGGCGTTGTGCAGCAAAAAAGGAAAGAGCATATGGCGGATATTAATGCAATTGCAGAACAGATTCAGGGTCTGACCCTGCTTGAGGCTTCCCAGTTGGTGAAGCTGCTGGAGGAGAAACTCGGCGTGTCGGCGGCAGCCGCTTCGGTGGCGGTGGCGGCCCCGGGCGCGGCCGGCGGTGCTGCTGCGGCGGCCGCTCCGGCAGAAGAAAAGACCGAGTTTAGCGTCATTCTGACAGCAGCCGGCGCCAACAAGATCAACGTGATTAAGGCCGTTCGTGAGGTCACCAGCCTCGGTCTGAAGGAAGCGAAGGACCTGGTTGACAGCGCTCCCAAGCCGATCAAGGAAGGCGTGAACAAGGAAGAGGCCGAAGCCATTCGCAAGAAGTTTACGGATGCCGGCGCTACTGTCGAAGTGAAGTAGGTTAGGGGATCTGGTGGCGTCTGACGCCACCGGCGGCTTAACGGCAGGTTAGCGCGTCCAGGGCGGGGGATGCCACCTTTCACCGGATGGTATAGGGGCGCTACAGCTTGGGCGGGTCAGCCAGTTGCGTGCTGTATACGCAATTGATCTTCCATTGTGGTATAGTTCTAGATAGACGTCAGCCGGGACGGTTCCAGCATCAAATCAGTTGTCTCAATTGGTTAACTTTCTCCGCGGGCTTATTGCGGGCCGGCGGAGCTTTTGCATGTCCAAAATCTTTTCCTTGAGCTCTAGCTCGTCGCGTGCATGCTCTTTTCATGCATGCTGTTCCAAGGTTCTGCAGACCACTCGAACCTTACTCAATCTTTATCGTCTTTCGGGTTGTTTCTCAACATTTTTTTCGCTGCTGCGGCCGGCGCCGGCTGTGCCGCATTGCTGATGGCTGCGCCCGCAACACCGGGGTCCCGGCCCTGTTTAACTGCTGAATGTCGTCATTTGTGACTGGTTTCCTAAAAAGGATTAGCGTAGATGCCTAATGTAGCCAATGGGACTCTCCGAGAGAGAGTCGATTTTTCGAAGATCAAGACTTCGATTCCTATTCCCAATCTGATCGAAGTGCAGAAGCGCTCCTACGAACGCTTCCTGCAAATGGAGCTGCTTCCGAAGGAGCGTGAAGATGCAGGACTGCAATCGGTATTCAGCTCCGTATTTCCTATTTCCGATTTCCGCGGCCTGAGCCAGTTGGAATTCGTTGATTATTCCATCGGTAACTGGGAATGCAAGTGCGGCAACCTGAAGGGCCTGCATCACCTGCGTACTATTTGCCGCAATCCGAATTGCGGGGCGGAAATCCGCACCGATCCGTTTCATGCGGGCGATGTGCTGTGCCACAAGTGCGGCACGTTCAACAAAAATATCGTGACGTTCTGTAACCGCTGCGGTGATCCCGTTGCCCTGCAGTTGAAGTACGACGTCCCCGAATGTGAAGAGCGCGGCATGACCTATGCGGCGCCTCTCAAAGTTACCATCCGGCTCACTGTCTACGACAAGGATGCCGAAACCGGCAACAAGACCGTCCGTGACATCAAAGAGCAAGAGGTCTTCTTCGGCGAAATTCCGCTGATGACCGAGAATGGCACGTTCATCATTAACGGTACCGAGCGCGTCATCGTTTCCCAGTTGCACCGGTCGCCCGGCGTCTTCTTTGAGCGGGTTCAGGCGCAAGGCTATTTTCTGGGCAAGATCATTCCGTATCGGGGCAGTTGGGTCGAGTTCGAATACGACAACAAGAATCTGCTCTATGTCCGCATTGATCGCAAGCGCAAGTTCTACGGCACCGTCTTTCTGCGCGCGCTGGGACTGAAGACAGACGCCGATATCATTCGCGCGTTTTACAAGCTCACCACCATCAATTTAAAAGACAGCAAGCTGTTCTGGGGCGTGAACGACAGCCTGATCGGAATGAAGTTGTCGCATGCCATTCCCGGTAAGGGCGGCGCTACACTCGTTCCGCAAGGCCGCAAGATTACCAACTCGGTATTCCGCGAAATTCAGAAAGCGAATCTCGAGCAGGTAGAAGTTGCCACTAACGATCTCGAAGGCGCCTTTGTCGCTGCCGATGTAATCGACATGTCGACGGGCGAAGTTCTGGTGGAAGCGAACCACGAACTCACCTCCACCGCCGTGAGCAAAATTGCCGAGGCGGGCATCACCAGCTTCGAGATTTTCTTCCCGGATCGCGACGACGCCGGCAATGTCATTTCTGCAACGTTGCGTAAAGACAGCGTGAAGAGCCAGAATGACGCGCTGCTCGAGATCTATCGCAAGCTGCGGCCCGGCGATCCGCCAACGTTGGATACCGCCACGCAACTCTTCCAGGGCATGTTCTTCGACCCCCGGAAATACGATTTTTCGCGGGTGGGCCGCATGAAATTCAACATCAAGCTCTATGACAAGGCGGATGCTACTCCGCTTGATAAGCGCACGCTCGATCAGAAGGACTTCACCGATACCATTCTTTATCTGTTGAAGCTGCGTAAAGGCATCGGTTCGGTGGACGATATCGATCACCTTGGAAACCGACGTGTGCGCGCCGTCGGCGAACTGCTTGAAAACCAGTTCCGCATCGGCCTCGTGCGCATGGAGCGCGCCATTAAGGAAAAGATGTCGGTGTACCAGGAGATGTCGACGGCTATGCCGCATGACCTGGTCAACGCCAAGCCGGTGATGGCCGCGATCCGCGAGTTCTTCGGCTCGAGCCAGCTCTCGCAGTTCATGGATCAGACGAACCCGCTTTCGGAAATTACCCATAAGCGGCGCCTGTCAGCGCTCGGGCCTGGCGGCCTGTCTCGCGAACGGGCGGGCTTTGAAGTGCGCGACGTTCACCCCACGCACTACGGCCGTATCTGCCCCATCGAAACGCCAGAAGGTCCGAATATCGGGCTCATTTCATCGCTTTCCTGTTTCGCGCGCATTAACGAGTACGGCTTTATTGAGAGCCCTTACCGCCGCGTGCGTGACGGTTTCCTGGTAGACGAGGTCAAAATTCTCAATCCCGGCGACACGGATTACAAAGTCGGGGAGGTGATCTCGCGCGAGGAAATGGAGAAAGCCAATAAAGCGCTCGGCTCCAAGAAGCAGCACGCTGAATTCGAAGCGCATTCTGACTATCTCTCCGCTTGGGAAGAAGACAAGTACATCATTGCTCAGGCGAACGTAACGATTGATGAGAATGGCCGCATTGTTGAAGATCTGGTCAATGCGCGTCAAGCCGGGAACTTCGTGCTGAAACATCGCGACGAAGTGGAGTACATGGACGTCAGTCCCAAGCAGCTTGTCTCAGTGGCTGCCAGCCTGATTCCGTTCCTTGAAAACGACGACGCGAACCGCGCGTTGATGGGTTCGAACATGCAACGCCAGGCTGTTCCGCTGTTGCGCGCCGAGGCGCCGTTTGTGGGCACCGGCATGGAGCGCGTCACCGCCAGAGACTCGGGCGCAGTTATTATCTGCAAGCGTCCGGGAGTGGTGGATTCCGTAGATAGCGAACGGGTCATCGTTCGCGTGGAAGGCGGAGTGCACGAAGGCCAGATGTCGCGCGAAGTGGGCGCTGATATTTATCAGCTCACCAAATTCAAGCGGTCGAACCAAAATACCTGCATCAGCCAGAAACCGATCGTTTTTCAGGGCCAGAAAGTGAAGAAGGGCGACGTGCTCGCCGACGGTCCCTGTACGGAAGCCGGCGAACTGGCGCTAGGCCGTAACGTGCTGGTGGCGTTCATGCCCTGGCGTGGATACAACTTCGAAGATGCCATCGTCGTCAGTGAAAAACTGGTCAAAGACGACTACTACACCTCGATTCACATCGAAGAGTTTGAAATCGAGGCTCGCGATACCAAGCTCGGTCCCGAGGAGATCACGCGCGATATTCCTAATATCGCCGAAAGCTTCCTGCGTAATCTGGACGAAAGCGGCATCATCCGGATTGGCGCGACTGTAAAGCCCGGCGACATCCTGGTCGGCAAAGTCACGCCGAAAGGTGAAACGCAACTCACTCCGGAAGAGAAGCTGCTGCGCGCGATCTTCGGCGAAAAAGCCGGGGACGTCAAGGACGCTTCGCTCTATTGCCCGCCCGGGATTGAAGGCACGATTGTCGATTGCAAAGTGTTCTCGCGAAAGGGCGCCGAGCTCGACGAGCGTTCCAAGCAAATTCTGGCCATGCAGGAAGAGCGCCTGCACCGGAACCTTGAAGATGAAAAGCGCATTCTGCGGGATGAGCGCGCCAAGCGTCTGGAAGAGCTGCTGAAGGGCAAAGAACTTCAGGCTGATCTGCACGACGAAAAGACCAATAAGAAGCTGCTATCGAAAGATACCCCGCTTACGCGCGACGTGCTCGAAAACCTGCGGGCTCGCGATCTGAAGCGCATGCGGCTCAATACCAAGGATGTACGCCTCAGCGAGCAAATCGATGAGATCGAAGAGATGACCTCGCGTCAAATCACGGTTCTCGAAAAGATCACCGAAGAAAAAGTCGCCAAGCTCCGCAAAGGTGACGAGCTTCCTCCCGGTGTTATCAAGCTGGTCAAGGTCTACATCGCCATGAAGCGTAAGCTTTCGGTCGGCGACAAGATGGCCGGCCGGCACGGCAACAAAGGCGTGATCGCGCGTATCGTTCCTGAAGAGGACATGCCGTACCTGCCCGATGGCACTCCGGTGGAAATCGTTCTGAACCCGCTCGGCGTTCCGTCGCGTATGAATGTGGGCCAGATTCTGGAGACGCACCTCGGCTGGGCGGCCGCGAAACTCGGCTTACATTTTGCAACTCCGGTATTCGACGGCGCTGCTGAAAAGGATATTAAGAAGCGCCTGTCGGAAGCCGGTCTTCCCACTTCGGGCAAAATTCAGCTTTTCGACGGTGTCACCGGCCAGCAGTTTGAACAGCCGGTCACCGTGGGCTACATTTACATGCTGAAGTTGAGCCACCTTGTGGACGACAAGATCCACGCCCGCTCCATCGGGCCGTATTCATTGATTACGCAGCAGCCGCTCGGCGGTAAGGCGCAGTTTGGTGGACAGCGCTTCGGCGAAATGGAAGTCTGGGCGCTCGAAGCTTACGGCGCAGCATACATACTGCAGGAACTGCTGACTGCGAAATCGGACGACGTTTACGGACGCGCCAAGATTTACGAAGCCATTGTGAAGGGTGAAGCAGCCGCCGAACCTGGCGTGCCTGAGTCATTCAACGTGTTGATCCGCGAGTTGCAGAGCCTGTGCCTCGACGTCGAGCTGATGAAAAAGCCGCGCGAGATGCTGGACCTGGCTCACGCCGCGGATTAGTTTGCAGGTGATTTGTAGGGAAATTTAAAAGGACAAATAATGTATCGTTCCTCTCCGTACGATAGAGCCAATCTGATTGCAGACTTCGATTCCATTCGAATCAGTCTCGCCTCTCCGGAAAAAATCCGGAGCTGGTCTCACGGCGAAGTCACTAAACCGGAAACCATCAATTACCGCACTTTCAAGCCGGAGCGTGACGGGCTCTTTTGCGCCCGCATCTTCGGCCCCGTTGCGGACTGGGAATGTCTCTGCGGCAAATACAAGCGCATGAAGCATCGCGGGGTGATCTGCGATAAGTGCGGCGTCGAAGTAACGCTCTCTCGCGTGCGCCGCGAACGGCTGGGGCATATCGAACTGGCCAGTGCGTGTTCGCATGTCTGGTTCTTCAAGGGCCTGCCAAGCCGCATCGGCTACCTGCTCGATATCACGCTGCGTGAACTCGAGCGCGTCCTCTACTACGAAGCCTTCGTGATCATCGATCCGGGTGAGGGTACCGGCCTCAGCCTGGGCGAAGTGATCAGCGATGAGCGCAAGCGCCAGCTCGATCAGGAGTTCCCAGGCGCTTTCGTCGCCATGATGGGCGCCGACGGTGTCAAAGAACTCCTAAAGAAGATCGATATCGAAACGCTCAGCCAGGAAATTCGCGAAAAGATGAAAACGGAAACTTCAGCGCAAAAGAAGCTGAAGTACGCCAAGCGTCTCCGCGTGGTCGAAAGTTTCCGCAAATCCGGAAACAAGCCCGAATGGATGATTCTGGACGTTATCCCGGTGATTCCGCCGGAACTCCGGCCGCTCGTGCCGCTGGATGGCGGCCGCTTTGCCACCTCGGATCTCAACGATCTGTACCGCCGTGTTATCAATCGCAACAATCGCCTCAAGAAGCTGATGGAGCTGCATGCTCCGGACGTGATTGTTCGCAACGAAAAGCGCATGCTGCAGGAGGCGGTTGATGCGTTGTTCGACAACGGCCGCCGCGGCCGCGTGCTGCGCGGCGCTAACAATCGCCCGCTGAAATCGCTTTCGGATACTCTCAAGGGCAAGCAGGGCCGCTTCCGCCAGAACCTCCTCGGAAAGCGCGTCGATTACTCCGGCCGCTCGGTCATTGTGGTTGGCCCCGAGCTCAAATTGCATCAGTGCGGTCTGCCGAAGAAGATGGCCTTGGAACTGTTCAAGCCGTTCATCTACCATCGTCTTGAACAGCGCGGACACTGCACCACCATTAAGCAGGCCAAAGAACTGGTTGAACAGCAGGACGCGGTTGTTTGGGACATCCTCGAAGAGGTCATCAAGGATCACCCGATCCTTCTGAACCGTGCGCCCACGCTGCACCGCCTGGGCATCCAGGCGTTCGAGCCTGTTCTTGTGGAAGGCAAAGCCATCAAGCTCCATCCGCTGACTTGTACAGCCTTCAACGCTGATTTCGACGGCGATCAGATGGCGGTTCACATCCCGCTCTCACCTGAAGCGCAGATTGAAGCCGCAACTCTGATGCTGTCTTCGAACAACATCCTGTCGCCAGCGCACGGTTCGCCCATCGCAATCCCGACGCAAGACATGGTGCTCGGCCTGTACTACTTGACCAAGATGCGTCCGAACTCAAAGGGTTCGGGCCGTACCTTTGCTTCGATTGATGATGTGCTGATTGCGCTTGAAATGGGCGAAGTCGAAACGCTCACGGGCATTAAGCTGCGCCATACCGGTAAAGTCATCGACCTGACGAAGGCGTTCGACAACCAGAACATCCTTCACACCGAGCCGATCGAGTTCAACAAGCAGTATATGGACACGACCGTCGGCCGCGTCATCCTCAACGACGTTTTGCCTCCGGAAATGCCGTACATCAATGGTCTGCTGAAGAAAAAGGGCCTCGGCCAGCTCGTCCAGTATTGCTACCTGAAATTTGGTCTCCAGACCACGGTCAAGATGCTTGACGAGGTCAAGAAGCTTGGCTTCCTCTATGCAACCCGAGCGGGCATCTCCATTGGTATTGACGACATGGTTGTTCCTGAGGACAAGAGCAACCTGGTTCGCGAAGCCGAAAAGCAGGTGATCGAAGTTCAGCAGCAGTACCAGGAAGGCGCCATTACGCAATCCGAGCGCTACAACAAAATCATCGAAATCTGGTCCAAGGTCACCGAAGCTGTTTCGGACAAGATGTTTAAGGGCATGGAAGAAGACGATCGAACGGGGCGTGTGCTCAACCCGATTTACATCATGGCCGACTCCGGCGCTCGCGGTTCCAAACAGCAGATTCGCCAGCTTTCCGGAATGCGCGGCCTGATGGCTAAGCCCTCGGGCGAAATCATCGAAACGCCGATTACCGCGAACTTCCGGGAAGGCCTCAACGTGTTGCAGTACTTCATCTCCACGCACGGCGCCCGTAAAGGTCTGGCCGACACGGCTCTTAAAACGGCCGATTCCGGTTACCTCACTCGCCGGCTTTGCGACGTGGCGCAAGACGTCATCATCACGGAAGACGATTGCGGCACAACGGATGGCATCTACGTCGAGCCCATTATCGAATCGGGCGAAATCATCGAGCCCTTGCGTGACCGCATTGTCGGCCGCGTGGCCCTCGAAGATCAGCGCGATTACGAGAACAACATTATCGTCGGTGTGAACGAAGAGATCACCGAGGACCTGGCCAACGCTATTCAGGCCGCCGGCATTGAGCGCGTGAAGATTCGCTCGGTGCTGACCTGCGAGTCCAAGCGTGGTGTTTGCCGCCTCTGCTATGGCCGCAATCTCGCGACTGGCCGCATGGTCGAGCGCGGTGAAGCCGTCGGAATCATCTCAGCTCAGTCGATCGGTGAGCCCGGCACGCAGCTTACGATGCGTACTTTCCACATCGGCGGCGCGGCGACTCGTGTCAGCGAGCAATCTACTCAGGATGCCAAGAGCGACGGGTTCGTCCGCTTCAGCAATGTCAACACGGTTCGCAATAACAAGGGCGAGCTGATCGCGATGAACCGTAACGGCATTCTGATCATCGTCGACGAAAAACAACGCGAGCGCGAACGCTACCCGGTTGTCTACGGCGCCAAGATCAACGTGGAAAACGGCGCACCTGTGAAGGCGAACCAGATTCTGCTGGAATGGGATCCGTACACGTTCTCGATCCTGACCGAAGTCAGCGGAACCGTCCATTTCAAAGATTTGATCGACGGCGTAACAACGCAGGAACAGGTGGATGAAATCACCGGCAACATGCAGGTGGTCGTCACCGAATCGACGGACGAAAAGCGCTTCCCGACGATTATTGTTCGCCCCGAAGGCGGCAGCCGTTCGGAAGAAAAACGCTACCTGATGCCGACGCATGCTCACCTGATGGCGGCTGACGGGGAACAGGTTCACGCCGGCGACGTGCTCGCAAAAATACCGCGTGCCACCACCAAGACCAAAGACATCACCGGCGGTCTGCCGCGCGTGGTTGAGTTGTTTGAGGCTCGCAAGCCCCGCGAAACCGCAGTTATCGCCGAAATCAATGGAACCGTAAAGTACGGCGAAGTCACCAAGGGTATGCGCAAGCTCTATATCGTTGGCGATGACGGCGTGCAGAAGGAATACTCCATTCCGCGCGGTGTCCACATCAACGTGCAGGAAGGCGAGCGCGTGCGCTCGGGTGATCCGTTGATGGATGGCCCGCGCAATCCGCACGACATTCTTGCGGTGCTCGGAGAAAAGGAACTGCAGAAGTACCTGGTGAACGAAATTCAGGAGGTCTACCGTCTGCAGGGCGTCAATATCAATGACAAGCACCTGGAAGTCATCTCTCGTCAGATGATGCGCTGGGTGCGCGTCGAGGATATCGGCGACACCGAGTTCCTGCCCGAAGAAGTGGTAGATAAGTTCAAGTTCCGTGAAGAGAATGCTCGCGTGATCGAAGCGGGCGGCCGTCCGGCAACGGGCAAGCCGATCCTGCTCGGCATCACCAAGGCGTCTCTATCGACCGATTCGTTCATCTCCGCCGCCAGTTTCCAGGAGACAACGCGCGTGCTGACCGAAGCCGCCATCAACGGCAAGGTCGATTACCTCCGTGGTCTCAAGGAAAACGTCATCATGGGCCGCCTGATTCCTGCCGGAACCGGCATGGAATACTACCGGCGCGTGAAGATTGCGGGCGAAGACGTGATCGAAGAGGAGCCGCTGCCCGAACAGGAACCGGAGCTTTCGCTTACAGGCGGTCTCGAAGACTACTCCGACGAGACGCCGGGCATTTACAACGGCGGCCTCTCGGACGATCTGGCTGCCGAAGAAGCTCTGGGCGCGGGCGACGAAGTCTAGCGGCGAATTCAGGTCAGTTGTAATGCAAAAGGGCGGGTCGCAAGGTCCGCCTTTTTTGTGTGCTTCCGCAGTTTCCGAAGGACCAACGGGGCTCAGCTTTGATCGAGAGATTGCTTAACATCCCTTCTGAGACACTCAGGCGCCGAAACTCACCGCGTTTGTGTTTCCGCCGCAAATAACCACGCCTACTCGTTCCTGGCGCTCAGGTTGGTAGCGTCCCGAAAGCAGCGCTGCGAAGGCTGCCGCACCTCCCGGTTCAGAAACGACACGCAAAACGTCCCAAATCTTCCGTTGCGCGGCCTGAATGTCTTCATCCCTCACAAGAACCACGCGTTCAACGAATTTCTGCGCGATCGGGAACATGATCTCGCCAACACGCTTGGGCGCCAGTGAGTCTGCTGCGATCCCCCCGCCTGGCGCATCCACCGGATGCCCCGCCGCCAGCGCCATCCAAAGAGTAGGCGCACTTTCCGGCTCGACCCCGATCACTCGAATCCGGCCGCAATACCACGCCGCAATGCCGCCAATCAGCCCTCCGCCGCCAACTGCAACCAGCACGGTATCGAGATCCGGCGCCTGTTGTTCGAACTCAATTCCGACGCTGCCTTGGCCTAAAAGCGTCTCCGGATCGTTGTATGCATGAACCGGAAGCGCGCCGGTTTCTGCCGACCATTGCTGCGACGCCGCCAATGCATCGGCGTAGCACTCTCCCGCGATCATCAGGTTTGCCGCATAGCGCCGGATTCTGTCTACCTTAGCCGGATTAGCCACGCTCGGCACGAAAATGGTCGCCGGGACGTTCCTCCGCCGCGCTGCAAACGCCACCGCTGCGCCGTGGTTCCCCCCTGATGCGGCTACAACGCCGGCCGGCGGTATTTCCCGGCTCAACAGATTCGCGAATGCACCCCTGGGTTTGAAGGACCCGGTATGCTGCAGCAGCTCAAGCTTGAAAGTCAGGCTGCCGGCATTCAGCTCAAAATCGGCTCCATCCACATCGATGACGGGTGTCCGGCGAATCCATGGTCGGATCATCCGCTCAGTCGCGGCAATCTCATCCGGTTCGACTTCACGACGTTCAAACACCCTTCAGTCATACCGCAAGTGCAGTTGTTATTTTTTCTTTCGAATGAAGATCTGTCCATTGAACGAAGTAAATTGATACTCCGGTCCGCCGCCGTTGATCGTGCCATGTAAGGTCTTGTCCACGCGCACATGGTAAGTGCCGCGCTCCCGCCGGGAATCGACTGCCGGTGTTGTTGCTCCGGAATCGAGCTTCACGTCGAAGTCGCTATAAATCGCGCCGTTGTCGGTTTTCATGCGAACGTTGGCCCGCACGTTGTCTGGAAGCGTCACATCGATATCGCCGTTCAACGTGCTGAACGACATCGGCTTCGTCGGGTCCACGCGGTCGAGCGTCACCAGAATCGGGCCATTGAGCGCATGCGCCACGACGGATCCGGACACATTCTTCAGCGTGATTTTTCCGTTCAGCACATCGGCATCAATCTCTCCGTCCACTTGTTCGACGCTGATGTTACCGCCGTTTACGCTTTTCAGATCGAGCGATGAATTGCGCGGAACCGTGACCACCACGTCGGCACCTCTGCTAAACATCGTCGTTTTAATATTCACGACGTTGTCTTGCTCGGTAACATCCAGCCCTGCAGAGCCCGGAAAATCGAGCCGGTGCATGCCCTGGGTCTTTGAGGAAGCCGGCGGAGGTGGTGGAAGGGGCGGAAGCGGCGGTGCTCCAGTATCTTCGCCGCGGGAGTGCGCGCGCGTCTCAACCACCACCTCCCTGGTGTTGGCGCCCTGGACAAAAATGCCCCCGTGCAGCAAGTGCACGTGAATGCGTGCCGGCCGCGATGGATCTGTTAGCGGTACCCTTATCCGGTCGCCTCCATCCTGGGCAAAAATGACGCCCGCGCACAGACAAAACACCCCAATTAGCGTTTTCATTTCGTTTCTCCTCAATGTTTCCCCTCATGCAAGCGAATACTGCCGTTCAACGTTTCAAAACTCAGCTTCGGCCCGCCGCGCCCGGCGCGCGCCTCGTGCTCCCGGCGATTGCTCCGGTAGACGAACATTCCGTTTTTCCGCTCCGCTTCTGCCACGGCCGGCAACGCTGTCACGTCGAAATCGGTGTAGATCTGGCCATTAAACGTTTTGAATAAAAGATCCGCAGATAAGGCCGGCTCGAAATCGACATCGATCGCGCCATTCACCGTCTTAAAGCTGCACGAAAGCGCTGGATTCCTGGAAAACTGGACTGTTATCGCGCCATTTACCGTGCGGACATCGCCCGATCCGCCGATGCCGCTCATCGTCACGCCGCCATTCACGGTATGCACGTCGAAATCGCCGTCGACATGCTCCAACCGCGCTGCTCCATTAACTCCGGACACAACCACGCGCGCGTTGTGTGGGGCCTCGATATCGATGTCATAGGTAACTTCGTAAAAGCGCCGGTGCTGATCGCAGCATCCGCCGCAATTCCCTCTACAGCGCCACGGCGCGGCATATTCAATCGAAACCGATCCGGGCTGTTCGGTCATGTCGAGCTTTACTTCGTTCTTTGCCTGATTGAGATCCGGCTGCGTCTCGGCGCGAATGGTCTCGTGCGCCGTTACGCGCACCTGCGAGCCATTAACCCCGGTCACATGGACGTAACCGTCCAGATTGTCCACCAGCAGGCGCATCGGCTCGCCCGATAACGTGAGGGTTTTTTGAATCGTCTCCTCTTCACGCACCGTCCAGCGGTCCGAATCTCCGTGCGCCAGGCACACCAGTCCTAACCCCGATGCAGCCAGCATCAGGCAAGCCCACTTGTTCATAGTCAGTTCCTAATCTTTAAGCGTTTTCAGCGCCCATTGCGCGCGCTGCCGTACTGCTGCGTTTGCATCCGGTTC
>JAJPJN010000136.1 GCA_021324185.1 Terriglobia bacterium
CAATAACTGGAAACGCGTCTTGGAAACAGCGGAGTCTGCCATGAGCAGGACCTGCGGCCGCGGCTGGCTCGATCTGCAGCGCTACGCAATCAGCGCCTGCGATGCGCTCGGCTATGCCGAGGCCGCCAAGGCGCTTCGATCCGAGTTGAAAGCCTTCCTGCTGGATTTCCCGGAACTGCACGTTTCCACGTTGAATGACGACACCGGCACAGCCAATCCCGAAACGCTGAACTGGCTTCGGAAAGAAGGGCTGATCAGCTAGCATGGCTCGCACAAGACTCGAAGCCCCGATCGGCCTCTCCGTTATGGACCGGCTCATCGATGAAGATCTGCGAATTCCCGATAAGCAGTTGACGCGCTCCGAATCTTTACGCAAGCTGCGCGACGCCGTGCGGCGTGATCTCGAATGGCTTCTCAATACGCGCCATCCCGTTGTCGCTGCGCCGCCGAATTCGCAGCTTCAACGCTCGCTCTACATGTACGGCGTCCCGGATATCACGTCGCTGAGCGCCAAGAACATGGCTGATCGGGAACACCTGTTGCAAGCCATGCAGGCCACCATCGAGCATTTTGAGCCGCGCATCGCCAACCCGCGCGTGACGCTCGCCGCCGAGCAGGACGAGAAAGTACCCGTGCTGCGGTTTGTGATTGAAGGATTACTGAGAATCGATCCGAGCCCCGAGCAGATTGCTTTTGGCGCCGTGGTCGAGCTGGCGAGCGGCGAATGCAGAGTGCAAAGCGAAGTTCATGCGAGATGAGCTCTTAGAGTATTACGAGAGCGAGCTCTCTTTTCTCCGCAGCATGGGCGCGGAGTTCGCGGACAAATACCCCACGGTGGCGTCGCATCTGCTTCTGGGCGCAACCGGTTCGGAAGACCCGCATGTCGAACGGCTGGTGGAAGCCTTCGCGTTTCTCGCCGCCCGCGTTCATCTGAAAATCGACGATGATTTTCCGGAGATCGTCGAGTCGTTTCTCAACGTTCTTTATCCGCACTATCTCCGCCCCATGCCGTCGTTTTCCGTCGTCGAGTTCAACGTCGATCCGGAGCAGGGAAAGCTAACCACAAACCTGCGCATCCCGCGCGAATCGCTGCTGTATTCGCGGCCGGTAGAGAGCGTGCAATGCAAGTTCCGCACCTGCTACGACACGGTTGTCTCTCCCTTACGCGTGGCCAAGGCCTCGTGGCGCACTCCGGAACGGTTGGACCCGCCTTTAAAAGCCCCTGAAGCAGTGGCTGCCTGCAGCCTGGAGCTGGCCTGTTTTCCCGACGTGCAGTTCAAGTCGCTGAAATTGGATGCGCTGCGCTTTTTCCTGCATGGAGAAGGCAAAGACATCTACACGCTATATGAACTGCTGTTCAATAACTGCATCGGCATCGTAGTGCGGAATCCCGACGACCTGAAGCAGCGTGTCGTCGAGCTACCCGCAAGCAGCCTGCGCGCGATCGGCTTCCGCGATGACGAAGCCGTGCTGCCGTACCCGCGCCGCTCGTTCACCGGCTATCGCATTCTGCAGGAGTACTTCACTTTTCCGGAAAAATTCCTGTTTATCGAATTGGGAAATCTGGACGTGCTATCGAGAGATGCGTTTTCAACGCGCGCGGAAATCGTTTTCCTGATCTCGCGCTTCGAACGCCCTGACCGCCAGCAGGCGCTCGAGCTGAACATCACGCCCTCGACCTTTAAGCTCGGCTGCACTCCCATCGTGAACCTGTTCCCGGTTTCAGCCGAGCCCATCCTGATGGAGCAGCTTCGCTTCGAATATCCGGTGATACCGGATGTTCGGCGCCGTCATGCGCTCGAAGTATTCTCTATCGATAACGTAAGAACAACCAGCCCTGACCGCCGCGAGGTGACTCAATACGAGCCGTTCTATTCGAGCCAGCACGGAAGAACCAACCGCGATCAGACATTCTGGACAGCCACACGGCGCCCTTCTACGCGCGAGCATGATGCGGGCACGGAGGTCTACCTGAGCCTGGTCGATACCTCCGGCCGGTCGGCCAAAGCGGGAAACGAAACGCTCAACATACGATGCACCTGTACCAATCGCGATCTGCCGGCGCGTCTTCCGCCCATCAGTGAGTTTGAGCTGGAAGGAGGCTCCGCAGTAAAGCGCATCACTTCGCTGCAGAAGCCGACAAATACCTTACGGCCGCCCTTGCGAAGAGGCTTGCAGTGGCGCCTCATCTCTCACTTTACGCTGAATTATCTTTCACTCACCGAGGAAGGGCGCGGCGCGCTCCAGGAAATACTTCGCCTGTATAACTTCAGCGAAGAGCCGGCCATCGAGAAGCACATCGCCG
Organism: Terriglobia bacterium; assembly: GCA_021324185.1. Lineage (GTDB taxonomy): Bacteria > Acidobacteriota > Terriglobia > Bryobacterales > Bryobacteraceae > Bog-105. The sequence continues at coordinate 2,306 of JAJPJN010000136.1, forward strand.
GGATAACGGCGCTCCGCAGTAACCGCCACTTCGCCCGGGTGATCTCCGAACACGGCATCAGCTTTGCGCGCGGCGTGCGCGTGAACATCGAATTCGATGAGGAGATGTTTGTGGGTGCGGGCGTATTTCTCTTTGCTTCCGTGCTGGAGCATTTTCTCGGGATGTACGTCTCCTTGAACAGCTTCACCCAGCTCATCGCACGCACCAAGCAGCGAAAGGAGGTTCTCCGCGAATGGCAGCCGCGAGCGGGACAGAAAATCTTGCTCTAGTACGAAGCAGCGTGGAAGACCGCCTGTTTTCCCAGCCGTATTCGTTCGAGTTCGCGCAGGCGATGCGCCTGCTACAGATCTTTTATCCGCACAGCAGTCCCGTTGGCCTGTTCACATCGCCGGATTCCGAAGTGGTGCGCTTTGGCCAGCGCGCCGTGCTCACTTTTCCGGCCAGCGAAATTCATGAAATGGAGGCGCGCCCGGCGAAGCCGCCCCTGATGCGGATCAACTTCATGGGCCTGATCGGCCCGCTGGGCGTGCTTCCGCTCTATTACACGGAGCTGGTCTCCGAGCGATTGCGCGAGCGCGACCGCGTGCTGCTCGATTTTCTCGACATATTCCAGCACCGGATGGTCTCGCTGTTTTATCGAGCCTGGCAGAAGCATCGTTTTCTGGTTCTTTACGAGCAGGGCCGCGGTGATGCGTTCACGCACTATCTGCTCGATATCGCCGGCCTGGGGACGAAAGGCTTGCAGAACCGGCAACGAATTGCCGACCTCTCGTTCGTCTACTATGCCGGGCTACTGGCGCAGCAGCCACGCAGCGCCGAAGCTTTGCGGCTTCTGCTAAACGACTATTTCGAAGTGCCCGTGCGCGTGGAACAGTTTCTGGGTGGATGGTACCGGCTGGATGAATCCTCGCAATGCAATTTGGAGGATTTATGCGCGCCCTCGCAGCAGTTGGGGTTCGGAGCGGTTGTTGGCGATGAAATTTGGGATCCGCAATCGCGCGTGCGGGTTGTTCTGGGGCCGCTGAATTTGAAGCGCTACCTCGATTTTCTTCCCTCGGGCACCGCCTTTAAGCCGCTGCAGACGATTGTGCGGTTCTTTGCCGGTGAAGAATTCGATTTTGAAGTTCAACTGATCCTCAAGCGGGAAGAGACTCCGGGTTTGGAAATCGGGGGAACCGGTGAAACAGCGCCGCAGCTCGGTTGGGTAAGCTGGTCCAAAACCCGTACGATGGAATACAATCCTTGCGAGACGATTTTGCAGCTTTAAGCACGAAATGGCGTTAGTATTGTTGGCGCCGGAAGAAGAAAGGTAAACGTATGAACGTAAATTTGAAGTCCCTGGTCGGGAGAATGAACGATACCACCCGCGGCTCGCTCGAAGCGGCAGCCGGATTGTGCTTATCGCGAACCCACTACGACATTGAAATCGAACATTTCTTGATGAAGCTTCTTGATCGCCAGGACAGCGATCTGCACCATATTTTGAAGCATTTCGGCGTGGACAAATCGCGCTTCACAACGGAATTGAACCGCGCTTTGGACAAACTCAAAACCGGCAATGCGCGCACGCCTTCCTTCAGCCCGTCCTTGGTCAAGATGCTTACCAACGCATGGACGCTGGGCTCACTGGAGTTTGCGGGCGCCCAGATCCGCTCCGGTTTCGCCATCCTGGCGCTTTTCGCCGATGAGGAGCTCTCGCGGCTGGTAAAGGACTTCAGCCGCGAATTGCAAGTCATACAACCAGAGGCGCTGCGGCGCGATTTTTTCAATATTGTGGTCAGTTCGCCGGAAGATGCAGGCACGGCGGCGGCCGCTTCAGCCGGACTGCCGGGCGCAGCGGCCGGAGCACCCGGCGCGGCTGCAAACAGCAAGAGTCCAAACCTGGACCAATACACGGTCAATCTGACCGAGAATGCCAAAAAAGGCAAGATCGATACGGTTCTCGGAAGAGACGCTGAAATCCGGCAGATTGTCGACATCCTCATGCGCCGCAGGCAGAACAACCCGATTTTGACCGGAGAGGCCGGTGTCGGAAAAACGGCGGTAGTAGAAGGCTTTGCATTACGCGTCGCCCAGGGAGACGTGCCGCCGCCATTGAAGAACGTCGTCGTGCGCACTCTGGATTTGGCTTTATTGCAAGCCGGAGCCGGGATTAAAGGCGAATTTGAAAACCGGCTGAAAGGCCTAATAGAAGAAGTCAAGAAATCGCCCGTTCCCATCATCCTGTTTATCGATGAAGCGCACACCATGATCGGCGCGGGCGGCCAGGCCGGCCAGAATGACGCGGCAAACCTGTTGAAGCCGGCATTAGCGCGCGGCGAGCTGCGCACTATCGCGGCCACCACCTGGTCTGAGTACAAGAAATATTTCGAAAAAGACCCGGCGCTGGCGCGCCGCTTTCAGGTGGTGAAGGTGGAAGAGCCGAGCGAATCGCAATGCATGGTGATGTTGCGCGGCATTGTGGGAGCCCTCGAAAAGCATCACAAAGTTCGCATTCTGGACGAAGGTGTAACGGCGGCCGTGAAGCTCTCTCATCGTTATCTCGCCGGGCGCCAGTTGCCGGATAAAGCCGTCAGCGTACTCGATACCGCTTGCGCGCGCCTCGCCCTGGGACAGAATGCAACGCCCTCCGCAATTGAAGATTTGCACAGGCAACTGGACGATTTGGAAGTCCAGGAGCGTGTTCTGAGGCGTGAAGCTGCAACCGGCGCCGATCACAGCGAGCGCATTGAGGAATTGCTCGCGCAAAAACAGACGCTTTCTGAAAATCTGGCTGAACTCGAGGGCAAATGGGAAAAAACCAAAACTCTGGTGGAGCAGATCCGCGATATCCGCGCGCAACTCGAAGCTCATGCCGAGGGCGCTCACGTGGCGCCGGCGAACGGCAGCGGCGGCGCGGCCGCGGCAGCGTCGGCAGGCGATGGCGGCACAGCGAAAGCGGCTCAGACGGCGGGCGCTACTGCCGTCGCAACGGCTGAAAACGGCACTGAATTACGCGCCAAGCTTGCCGAATTAACCAAAGAACTGGAACAGGTGCAGGGCGAGACCGCACTCATGCAGGTCTGCGTAGATGCCTCGATTGTCGGGCAGGTGATTTCCGGCTGGACCGGTATCCCGCTCGGGAAAATGATCAAGGACGAAATCGGCATTGTCTTGGAACTCGACAAACATTTGGGCCGCCGTGTCATCGGACAGAATTACTCGTTGCACCTGATCAGTCAACGCATTCAAACCGGGCGCGCGAGCCTCGACGATCCCGGAAAGCCACTCGGGGTCTTCATGCTGGTAGGGCCCAGCGGCGTCGGCAAAACGGAAACAGCACTCGCGCTTGCGGACCTGCTCTATGGCGGCGAGCACAATCTCATCACCATCAACATGTCTGAATTTCAGGAAGCGCATACGGTATCGACGCTGAAGGGGTCGCCTCCGGGATATGTCGGCTATGGAGAAGGTGGCGTTTTGACCGAAGCGGTGAGGCGCCGGCCGTATTCGGTGGTCCTTCTGGACGAAGTCGAAAAGGCACATCCGGATGTATTGGAGCTTTTCTATCAGGTTTTCGACAAGGGCATGATGGAAGACGGCGAAGGCCGCGAGATTGATTTCAAGAACACCATCATCATCCTGACGACCAATGCGTGTACCGATCAGCTAGCCAAACTTACCGCCGATCCGGAAAGCATCCCCAGTCCCGAGGGGATTCTGAAGGCCATCAAGCCGGAACTGAATAAGATCTTTAAGCCCGCGTTCCTGGGCCGTATGGTCATCATTCCCTACTATCCGATTCGCGATGAGAATTTGAAGAAGATTGTGGAGCTGAAGCTTGGAAAGATCAAACGGCGCATGCTCGAGACGCACAAGATTCAACTTCATTACGAGCAGGATGTAATCGAGGAAGTAGCGAAGCGCTGCACGGAAGTCGAGAGTGGCGCGCGCAACGTCGATAACATCCTCACCCATACGTTGCTGCCTGATATTTCGCGGAAGCTGCTGACCAGCCTGGCTGAAGGAGAAAAAATGAGTTCAGTCCGCGTCAGCATCGGGACGGATGGTTCGTTCCAGTACGCTTGAATCGGCCCAAACGGGCACGGGAGATCAATTCGTAAGTTCGGGCGGCGAATCCGGAGACATGTATGCCTGAAACCATTACTCAAGCGAAGCGGCTGTTGCACCTATCTACGCCGGCCGGCGATGATGTTCTGCTGATCCATAGCTTCACCGGCTACGAGGCCATTTCACGGCCATTCCGGTATGTGCTGGAGATGGTTGCAGATCGCCTGACCAATAAGCCGGCGCGGGTGGTGCCACACGAATTGGTGGGCCAGATGTTCACGTTGCAAGTGGTTCTGGATGGGGCCGAGCAGCCGAAAGTCATCACCGGCTATTGCGAGAGCTTCTCGACAGGCGCGGTGGACGATGAATTCGCTCACTACACGGCTGTGCTGGTGCCCTGGTTTTCATTTCTCAACCTGAATTCCAACATCCGCTTTTTTCAGAAAATGACTGTGCCGGACATCGTCGCGAAAGTAATCGACCAAGCGGGCTACGGGAGCGCGTTCCAGGACAATACGAGGAAAGCTTACACGTCCTGGGATTACTGCACCCAGTATCGGGAAACCGATTTTGTGTTTATCAATCGCATTTTGGAAGCTGAAGGAATCTATTACTACTTCGCTCCCGATGAACAGCAAGGGCACAAGCTGGTGATTGCAGATGCTATCTCGTGTTACGAGGACTTGCCCAATATTTCGTCCTTTGCCTATTCGCCCGTAACGGGCATTCAGGAACTAAAAGATACCATCCGTGTGTGGACTTCTGAAGAACGCATTCACACGGGCAAGTGGACTGTCCGGGATTATCACCATGAGCTGCCAACCAATGATCTGGAAAGCTCGGAGCCATCCAAGGACGTTGCATCGAAAGGCAAGACCTTCACGATGTACGATTTTCCGGGCGAGTATGCGAAGAAATTCAACGAACCCTCCAAACGTACGGCGGACGTGAAGCAGGAAGGAGAAAAAATCGGCAAGGTGAAAATGCTCGCCGAGGAAGCCGCGCGCGTGGAGTGCAGTGGAGTATCAAGGTGCCGCGCGTTTATGACGGGCTACAAGATTACGGTAACGGGAGGCGCCGCCGCCGGAAACTATTTACTCACGGAGGTGATGCATCAGGCCCATCAGCAACCGGCCTATCGGGATCGTGACGAAGTTCCCGACGCATACAGCAACACCTTCAAGTGCATGGACGCAGCGACTCTGTACGTGCCACGGCAGATCACGCCGAAGCCGCTCATCTACGGCCTGCAGACCGCCCTGGTGGCAACCGATACCAGCGGCGAAGAGATTTGGCCGGATAAGTACGGAAGAGTGAAAGTGATCTTCCCATGGGACCGCGACGGCAACAATTCCTGCTGGCTGCGCGTCGCGCAGCCCTGGGCGGGGAAATCGTGGGGCCAGCAATGGCTGCCGCGTGTGGGCGATGAGGTGGTCGTCAGCTTTTTAGAAGGCGATCCGGATCATCCGATTGTCGTCGGGAGCGTGTACAACGCCGACAACATGCCGGTTTTCACTCTGCCCGATAACAAGACACAGAGCGGAATTCAGACACACAGCAGTAAAGGTGGCGGCTCGTCGGATTACAACATGCTGCGCTTTGAGGATAAAGAAGGTTCCGAAGAGATCTACATTCAGGCGCAAAAGGACTGGAATTCGCTTATCAAACACGATGAGACTCGAACCGTCAAGAACAACCGCACGACGACCATTCACGTCAACGATACGCGCACTGTCGAGACCGGGGACGACAAGCTCACGGTCCAGGAAGGTAATCGCACGACGACCATTCACGTCAACGACTCGCGCACACTCGAAACAGGCGACGACACGATTTCGGTTCAGGCCGGTAAGCGGTCCATCACGGTAGCGCAGGATATTTCGCAGACCTCGCAGCAAGGAAACATTTCAACCACGGCCGCCATGGGCAACATTTCGGAAACTGCCGATCTGGGCAACATCACCATACAGGCGTCAGTTGGGAAAATCACCATCAGCGGGCTCTCCGGCGTAACGATTTCCTGCGGCGCCAGTTCCATCGAGATGACGCCGGCTTCTATTTCCATCAGCGCGCCCATGGTGCTGATCAACTCATAATCTCGGGCGTAACGCTGTATGCTTACATTGACCCCCATTTATGAGAAGGCTTCAGCCCGTCATTTGGGCCAAGGGTACATTTCTTTCTCCCCAGCATCTGCAGGCGCAGGATGTCTTTCATGAAGACCTGCTGCAGTTTCGAACCGACGCTCTCAGCTTTTCGCCCTGGGGTTTTCGCACACTGACGCTGAGCCGCGAGGCTCTGGCGGCAGGCGACCTCGCCATCGACCGCGCTTCCGGCATTTTCCCGGACGGCCTGGTGTTCGATATTCCGGATAGCGATGCTGCCCCGGCGCCCAAGCCTTTGGCGTCTTATTTCGATGCCACGCGTGACACCATCGATGTGTATCTCGCGGTTCCGGCTTGGCAGCCGGGAGCTGTAAACATTGCCACGCCCGCGAGTCCGAACGCCGATACGCGGTATCGCGCCGAAGTCAGTCTTTTGCGCGATGAGAACGCATCCCAGGTAGAGCGCCCGGTGCAGGTGGCGCGGAAGAATTTGCGGCTGCTGGTGGATAGCGAAGCACGCGTGGGGACGCCGGTTATGAAGATCGCGCGGGTGACGCGTACCGATAGCGGAATTCTGCAGCTTGATCCGGTGTACGTTCCGCCGCTGCTTGACATCCAGGCAAGCGATTACCTGATGTCGATTCTGCGCCGGCTGCTCGAAATTCTAATCGCTAAGAGCGCCACTCTTTCCGGCATGAGGCGGCAGAAGAATCAAGGCCTGGCGGATTTCAGCGCCTCGGATGTCGCAAATTTCTGGCTGCTGTATACGGTTAATACGTTTCTTCCGCATCTGCGCCATTTGTTTGAAGTGCGGCGCGGCCATCCGGAGGTGCTTTTCAATGCGATGAACGCGCTCGGCGGCGCGCTGACGACATTTTCAACCAAAATTCTTCCGCGCGATCTGCCGCTGTACGATCATCGCGAGCTTGGGCCGCGCTTTACCGACCTGGATGACAAGCTGCGCTATCTGCTTGAAACGGTTATCCCGAGCAATTTTGTCTCGCTGCCGCTGCGCTACACCAGCACGTCGATCTATGCCACTGCGATTAACGACGACAAATACCTGCACAACACCAAGATGTATCTTGCGGTGAGTGCTGAGATGCCGGAAGGCGAACTGATCGGCAGAGCCCCGCAGCTTATCAAGCCGTGCTCAGCGACCCATCTGGAGCACCTGGTGCGTAACGCGCTGCCGGGTTTGTCTCTCCGGCACGTGATACCGCCGACTGCAATTCCGGTGAAACTGAACTACCAGTATTTCAGCCTGAATCAGGACGGCCCGTGCTGGGAGGCGATCCGCCGTTCCCGCAACTTCGCAGTGTGGGTACCGGCAGATTTCCCGAACCCGCAGCTCGAACTGATCGTACTACTGCCTTAGGTGACCTATGAGTTCGATACGCTCTCTCCTGCGCACGCCGGGATTTTCGTTGCTGGTCGTGTTGACGATGGCCGTAGGCATTGCCGCCGCGACCGCGCTGTTCAGCGTAGTGGATGCGGTTCTGCTGCAACCGCTGCCGTTTCACGATTCCGGGCGCGTCGTCGCCCTTCACACCGCCTGGCCGGCAAAGGACCGGGTTGCTCCTCGCGTCACCGGCGGCGACTTCATGGACCTGCGTTCCGGGCTCCACAGCTTTACCGCCCTGGCGCTTTATTACGGCGGAGAAGTTGGTGTGCGGCTCGCCAGCCATGCGCAATTCGCGCGAACGTTTTGGGCCGATCCGAACTTTTTTCATGTGCTCGATGTCACGCCTGCGATGGGACGTTTGCCCCAGCAACAAGATGCCGGGCAAGCCGCTATCCTGACCGTCTCGTTCGCGCGAACGAATTGGGGCGACGCCGCACGCGCGCTCGGCCAGGTTGTGAACGTCGACAACAAGCCTTATGAAGTGATCGGGCTGGTTGAGGATCAATTCGCCTTCCCCGAGCGAGCGGAGGTCTGGTTGACCGCTTCGGCCGATCCAGAAAACCGGAATCGCACAGCATTCAATTATTACGCCGTCGGGCGATTGCGGCCGGGAGTGAAAATGGCGCAGGCGCAGGCGGAGCTTTCTACCGCAGCGGTCAGGCTGGCCAACGCAGCACCGGCATCGAACCGGGGCAAAACGTTCCGCATTTTATCTCTGCAGGAAGATGTAACCGGGCCTGCGCGAACGACGCTTTTGTTTTTGTTCGGGGGTGCCGGGTTGCTGCTCTTTATCTCGTGCGCCAATGCGGCAAATTTGATGCTGGCGCGCGCGGCCGGGCGCACACGGGACATTGCGGTTCGCGTTTCGCTCGGTTCCGGTGCAACCGGGATCATTCGATTACTCTTTGCCGAAGGTTTGCTGCTTGGATGTATGGCCGGTGTTACCGGCATCCTGCTGGCCGACGCCGCCATTCATGCCATCGTTCCGTTTATTCCCGCGACGGTTCCACGCTCCGGCACTTTACTGCAGATGCATTGGCCGGTGCTGATCTTTGCGCTGGCTGTCTCCTTCTTTACCGTCGTCGTGTGCAGTTTGGCTCCGGCGCTGCAGTTGCGAAAAGTAGATGTATCGGCGGTGTTGAAACAGGCGCCGGGGCGTGGATTCATCGGGGGTGACGCTCGCTTGCGCAATGCCATTCTGGTGGCTCAGATTGCGCTCTGCTGCATCCTGTGCGTGGGGGCTGCGCTGCTGTCACGCAGCTTGCTGGCGCTGATTCACACGCCGTTAGGGTACAACCCGGAAGGCGTCCTGGTGATGTACGCAGATGCTCCGGCATTCACCACGCAAGAGTACACGGACAGCATACGAACGTTCGAAAGCGCGCTGGATGAGATTCGCGCGATTCCGGGCGTGCGTTCTGCGGCTGCCGTGATGGGGCTGCCGGCCGGCAGATATGGCTCAAACGGCGGCTACCTGATAGAAGGCGTTCACATCCAGGCCGGGCAAGATCCGTTCAAAATGAATTGGCCTACTGATGTGCCGGAAGCTACCTTCGCTCTGGCCGGCCCTGACTATTTCAAAACCGTCGGAATCCCCTTACTTGCCGGCCGCGACTTCACGCTGCGCGATCAGTACAACGCTCCCTTTACCGCCATCGTGAGTCAATCGCTGGTGCGGCAGTCTTTTGGTTCTGCGAATCCAATCGGCAGGCGTATCTACTGCGGCCTCGACTCGCCCAAGCCGATGACGATTGTAGGCGTGGTTGGCGATGTGCGGCAGAATTCTCCGGCGTCCCGGTTCGAACCCGAAATCTATATGCCGTTCCAGCAGCATCCCTCGTATGCAAATGAGATGCAGGTCGTGGTGCGGTCAAACGCCGACCCGAAAATCCTGATCCCGGATTTGCGCAAGACAATGTACCGGCTGGCGCCGTCTATGGCAACGAGTTTTACAACCTTCTCCGCCATGGTTCAAGATTCGATCTCGGCGCCGCGTTTTCGAGCAGCTTTGGCCATTGCTTTCGCGCTGTTGGCAGTTACTTTGGCGATAACGGGCGTATATGGCGTGATGGCGTACTATGTCAGCGAACGGCGCGCGGAACTGGGCTTGCGCATGGCGCTGGGGGCAGATAGAACCTCCATTGTTGCGCTCGTTTTCCGGCGCGCATTGTCACTCGGAGTCATCGGATTAACCATCGGCGTTGCCTGTGCAGTGGTGATGAGCCGCGCGGTTGGGAATTTGCTCTACGGAGTTGGCGCGCTGGATGTGCCGACGTACTGCGTGGGAGCGATTGTGGTGCTCTTCTTCACGATGTTGGCGACGTGTCTTCCCACCTGGAGCGCTACGCGAATCGATCCGGCCGAAGCGCTGCGCACGGAATGATCGGGACGCAAAAGCAGTACCGCGCCTCAATCCTCCTCGTGCTGCGCGGCGAGCGCCGACACCACACTCATATCTTCGAGCGTGGTGATGTCTCCGGTGACCGAATGAGTCGTTACAATCTCGCGCAGTAAGCGCCGCATGATTTTGCCGCTCCGCGTCTTCGGCAATGCTTCGGTAAACCGGATCTCTTCCGGGCGTGCAAAGGCGCCGATTTCATGCGCGACCCACTGGCGCAACTCCTCGCGCAACTGCTCGGTATTGTAATCGCCCTTTTTCAAGGTCACAAAGGCACATACGGCCTGCCCGGTAATTTCATGCGGCTTGGCGACAACGGCCGCTTCGGCAACGGCGGGATGATGGACCAGCGCCGATTCCACTTCCATTGTGCTCAGGCGGTGGCCGCTGACGTTCATCACATCGTCGACGCGGCCCAGAATCCAGTAATAGCCGTCGCTATCGCGCCGCGCCGCATCGCCGGTGAAATAAGCGCCCGGCACGCGCGACCAATACTGTTCTTTGAAGCGCTCCGGGTCCTTCCAAATCGTGCGCGCCATGCTGGGCCACGGCCAGTGAATGATGAGATAGCCTTCCTTGTTGTCCTCCACCGGCTCCCCGCGCGCGTCCACGACGTCGGGGAAAATGCCGGGCAGCGGCAGAGTGGCGGAGCCCGGTTTTTGCGGCACCGCGCCCGGAATGGGCGCAATCATAATGGCGCCGGTCTCCGTCTGCCACCAGGTGTCCACAACCGGGCAACGTTCCTTGCCGATCACTTTGTAATACCATTCCCACGCCGCCGGATTGATTGGTTCGCCCACCGAGCCCAGCAGCCGCAGTGTCGACAGGTTGTGCGCCTCAGGCCACTTATTCCCCTGGCGAATCAGCGCGCGAATTGCGGTAGGCGAGGTGTAGAAGATAGTGACACGATATTTCTCGACAATAGACCAGAACCGGTCGTAGGCTGGATAATCAGGCGCGCCTTCATACATCACCACCGTCGCGCCTGCGCACAAGGGCCCGTACACGATGTAGCTGTGGCCGGTCACCCAACCGATATCGGCGGTACACCAAAAAATGTCGTCTTCTTTCAGATCGAAGACCCATTTCATACTCATCGAAGTTTGCAGCAAGTAACCGGCGGTGGTGTGCAGAATGCCCTTGGGCTTGCCGGTGGTGCCGGAAGTGTAGAGCACGTAGAGGGGATGCTCGGCATCGAGTTTAGCCGGCTCGCACGGATCGGTAGTCGCCGGCGTGCTGGCAGCAGCCGCTTCCGCATCGTGCCACCAGATATCGCGGCCGTTCTTCATGTCGATGGCTGAACCGGTGCGACGATAGACGACGACGTTTCGCACGTGCGCCAGCCCCTCCAGCGCCTCATCCACAGCCGCTTTGAGGCGAACTTCTTTGCCTCGCCGCCAGCCTCCATCCGCCGTGATCACGAGGCGCGCATCCAGATCCTGAATACGCGCACGCAGCGCTTCCGCCGAAAAGCCGCCGAACACGACGCTATGGATGATTCCGAGCCGCGCGCAGGCCAGCATGGCGACGGCGAGTTCCGGAATCATGGGCATGTAGATAATGACGCGATCGTTGACTCGCAGGCCGAGATGCCGGAGTGCGTTTGCAAAGCGTGTGACCAGGTGATGCAACTCTTCGTAAGTAATGCTGCGCTGATCGCCCGCCGGCTCGCCTTCCCACAAGATTGCCGGCTTTGCCTTGCGCCCATCGGTCAGATGCCGGTCGACGCAGTTGTAGCAGGCATTGATGCGGCCTCCGGAGAACCATTTAGCGAAGGGAGGGTCCCACTCCAGGGTTTTGAGGGGTTGAGTAAACCAGGAAAGTTCGCTGTGGGCGAGGTCTCCCCAAAAGCGGCCCGGATCGTGGCGCGCGCGCGCATACATCTCGCGGTAGGCTTCCATTCCACTCACGTTGGCGCGCGACGCAAACGCGTGGCTGGGAGGATAGGTTTTTGATTCGCTCATAGCTCAAAAGGGCGTTCCAGCGGCCAGTTTATCTCAGCACTCCGGCGCGCCTGCTTGCGGTGGCGTTGCGTCAAACTAGAGAGAGCATGAACTTAGGACGCCTCCTCATCGCCGCCGGATTAGTGCTGGCCGCGCTCGGGGTGCTTGTTCTGCTGATTAGCAGGTTGAACGTACCGCTCGGGCGCCTGCCGGGCGACATCGTCTGGCGCGGCAAAAACACGACTTTCTACTTTCCCTGGGTCACCTGCCTAGTGATTAGTATCCTTCTGACTCTGATTCTCTGGATCGCGAACCGCAGGATGTGATGGCCTGACATGACACGCCTTCACATCCGCCGCTGGCACGCTTTTGCGCTGCTCGGCGGCATCGCCATTGTTGCTTCGTTGTTTCTGGCCAAGGATGTAGATTTCCGCGTTTATTGGTTGGGAGTAACAGGTTTTTTCGGCGGCACGCGCCCGGCCTACGGCCCGCAAAGCGGGCTCGGATTTCCGATGGAATACCGCTATCCACCGGTGACGTACTTGCTTTTATGGCCGATTGGCTTGCTGCCGCTGCGTGCGGCAGGCTTTGGCTGGATGCTCGCCGAATGGATCACGGCCGGTTGGGCGGTGTGGCTCGCGCTGCGGGTCCGGCGGCTTCGATTCGATGCGCCGGCAATTCTCGCCGTGCTGGCGTTTCTGTGCGCTTACCTGGTGCTGGCGGTGAGGTACGGCAATGTCCAGCCGTTTGTCATCGCGTGGATTTTTGCCGCCCTGATTCTGGCGGAAACGCGCCCGCTTGCGGCCGGCATTCTATTGGCTCTGGCGGCAACGTTCAAGATCTGGCCGGTTCTGTTTCTGCCCTGGGTATTGCCGCGCGCCAGGAGGCGCGCTGCCGCCTGGTTTGCGATTGTGCTGGCGGCACTCTGGAGCGCGCCGCTGGCGTTCTTCGGAGTGCGAGGTTACTGGGCGCTGCTCGAGGCGTGGTACGCCGCGGTCGGTCGCGTGGGCACAACCTATTCGGAGTTCTATTATTTTCCGGGACAATCGATTCGCGGTCTGCTGTTGCGCTGGTTGACGCCTGTTGCTCCGCCGCTCGGCTATTTTCCACGCATAAACATCCTGTCTCTAGACCCCCAAACGGCGGTCCACATCTGGATGGCGGCGGCGGCTGTCCTGTACGGCGTGTTTGCAATCTGGATGTTCAAGTGCGGCCGCAGAACGCTATGGGTTTGGGACGGTGCCGCTTTTGTTCTGTATTCGATGATCGAGCCCTATGCGGTGAAGAGCGGTCTTATATCGCTGGCTCCGGCGGTGCTGACGGCGGGTTGCTTGTTCGCATTGCGCCGCGAGGATGGCAGGAGCGCGGCGGTGCGCTGGGCGAACGGTTTGTTTCTGGCCGCGGCAGCAATATCCTTTGTGCAAGCCATTCTGCAGTACAAACCGTGGCAGCGCTACCTGCTCAGCTTCGGAATGGATTTCTGGGGCGAGTGTCTTTTACTGGCGGCATTCGCCATCTGGATCGGTTGGACGCGGCTGCCATACCGGTTGACTCCGGCGCAAGATTCTGATCGGGCGGTGCGAGGGTCTGGGGAGGGTAGTACGGGAGCTTATTTGGACGATGCGCGTGTTTCCAAAGCCATGAGATAACTGGTTCGAATCCAGTCGGGACTAGCAAAACTTCGCCGCCGCCACTGGACGTGGAGGCCGCTGTATTTGGAATTGGGTGGCGGGCTAACGCCCTTTGAATCCCGTTTGCAGCGCGCGGATCTGGCTGTGAAAAATTCTCATCCTGAGGTCTTGCTCATCGAAGCTTTCTTCACCCGCTACAAAGCGCTCCAGAAATCCTTCAACGTATTTCGCTTCCTCATTCGTGGCCAGCTTTCGCAGATCGAGACCCAGAAGAAACGCGTTGGCCATGTTGAAGTCGGGAAGTTCGGCGTCGAACACCTCGTCCGAAAATAGTCGATTAGTTCCTGATGCGTATCGGCCCAGAATGATCTCAATGTCCTGGAGGTCTTTGGCCCGGCGATTCGGGTCTTCCATGTAGGCAATGATCTTTAACAGCGCCGTGACGCTTGCAGGCGCGACACGAATAGGCTTGCCCGCCGAAAGATCGACACTGATAGCATTCGCAAAGACATGATCAAATCCAGATAGGGTCATTCTAAACTGGCTTGTTGGCCAGAGGATTGATCCGATCCGCCGGAGGGCGGGGCCAGCGGGCAAAAGGTCCAGAATGGTCTGCCGTGGGGCGACCCAGCGATGCTCAAGCTTAGACGACTGTTTCCATCCGATAGCTAAGAGCCGTTGTATTAACTGGCTGAACTCGTGGAGATCCAGGGCTACCGTGAGGTCGACGTCGAGTGTAAAGCGCCCGATGTCACCGACTGACAACAAGAGTGCCGTCGCTGCGATGATCACGACATCCGCATCCATGTCATCGCAGATTTTGCAGATCATATCCGGGAAAGAGCCACCGGAGCCGTTGATCAACACATTTCCTCAATCAGGATCCGCATCAAACTCGAGCCAGGCGCATCTCCCGCGACTCTTCGAGGACCTGGATTGCGACTTCGCGGCTGACCGTGGGAAAGGGCGGGAATAAACGCGCTGCGAAAGCGGTACTCCCAATTGTGAAGACCGTCTTGGCAAAACATGCTTGGGTAACCGGCGGAGCTTTGCTGAGTTTAGTTGCCGTCTGTTCCATAGCAATTCATCCATTCGGAAGGCCAAGACAAGTCGACTTTGGTAAGCAACCTCCCGCCGGTGAGTTGAAGCTTCCATCGCAAATCGCCGTGGTACTCGGGCGTTCTTGCATGGACTGCCACTCGAACCAAACCGCGTGGCCTTGGTACAGCTATGTGGCGCCCGTGTCATGGCTCATCGAACGCGATGTTTATCGCGGGCGCAATCGCTTAAATCTCTCGGAGTGGCAACAGTACACCATGGAGCAGCAACAGAAGCTCCTGGCAGACATCGCGTCTGCGGTTAAGAACCGCGAAATGCCGTTGAAGCAATACACGTTGGTTCATCGCGATGCGAAGTTGTCAGATGCCGAAACGGATCTCGTCTATGGCTGGGCACGGGTCGAGCGCCGAAAACTGAAAACCAGGCTCCTGGTTGTTGCGCCGAGCGCAGACCAGCGGGACGGCAGATGATGCGCTATTGCGCCTCTTTCCGCCAACGAAAAATAAAAACGCCAGGGCGGGAATATTTCTGTTGCAGCCTCGGTACTGCTGATTGAGAGCGTGCGAGACACGCCGGGTTTCAAAAAGGAAAAGGATATGGCTCGTCGAATCAAAGAAAACTCGAATAGAGATGGAGTGGACCGCCGCGGATTTTTGCAATGCATGGCTTGGGCGGGAACTGGCATGGTCTGGACCGCTACAGGCGGGATACTGAGCTCGAAAGCCTTCGGTCAAATGGCGAATCACGAGATGGGCGGAGGCGGAGGATTCAGCTTCGTTCAGATCAGCGATAGCCACATCGGCTTCAACAAAGCCGCGAACACCGACGTCACCGCAACATTCCAAGAGGCCGTCAAGAAAATCAACGCACTGGAGCGCACGCCCGACTTTGTAATTCATACAGGCGACTTGAGCCACCTTTCAAAACCGGCTGAATTCGACACGCTCGATCAGGTGCTGAAGTCGTCGAAATCCGGCAAAACGTTCTTTGTGCCGGGCGAGCATGACATGCTCGTCGACAACGGCCAGCAATATCTGGAACGCTACGGAAAGGGCACTAAGGGCGCAGGCTGGTTCAGCTTCGATCACAAAGGCGTGCATTTCATCGGGCTTGTGAATGTAGTCGATCTGAAGGCGGGCGGCCTTGGAACACTTGGGGCGGAACAATTGAGCTGGCTGCAAAAGGATCTTGCAGGGCTCGGCAGCAGCACTCCCATCGTGGTGTTTGCGCACATCCCTTTGTGGAGCGTGTATCCGGAGTGGGGATGGGGCACTGACGATGGAATGACAGCTCTGTCGTACATGAAGCGGTTTGGGTCAGTTACTGTGTTGAACGGCCACATTCATCAAACGATGCAGAAGGTGGAAGGCAACGTCTTCTATCACACCGCGATGTCAACCGCGTTTCCGCAACCGCAGCCGGGCGCCGCAGCATCACCAGGGCCCATGAAAGTTCCGGCAGGCCAGCTACGCGATGTGCTGGGCATCACGCATGTAAATTACGTAGCGCGCAACCACACGCTTGCGGTAGTCGATTCCACTCTGGCGATGGCGGCAACGGGGCGGGCAAGTTTTGAAAACACTGCGGATGAGGCACAGGTCAAGATCGACAATTTCAGCTTTCTGCCAAAGTCTCTAACCGTTAAAGCCGGGACTACTGTCACGTGGACGAATCGGGACGACATCCCGCACACGGCCACGAGCACAGAAAAGAAATTCACCTCTCCAATCCTTGATACCGACCAAGCGTTCTCGTTCCGATTCCAGGAGGCGGGTTCTTATCCGTACTTCTGCAAGATTCATCCCACCATGACGGGAAGCATCGTTGTCGAGAAAAATGCTTCGGGGGCTGCCTGAGGCAAAGGAGCGAATCAGGATTGAAGGCCTTCTACTGGCGAGTGGCCGAACTTTCCTGAAGCATACGTAATGCAGCACTACGCGAATGGCCTTGTGCGGAGGGCGAATCGCCTACAGGCGGGGCTGGCGGTTCGGGTGTTGAACCCGGTATCCTTTTTAGAGGAGGCTCGAAGTGCAAATCCGCGAAATGTCTGATCAGGAGTTTCAACTCCATGCACTCTCCATCCTCCAGCGCGAGCTCGGGGCGGAGGGCTTTGCGCGTTTCTTACGCCTGTATCGTTCCGGCCGGGGCAACTACACAGAAGAACGGGATCAATGGCTGAAAGGCGCCACAATCGACGAAATCGTCGAACAGATTCGCGCCTCCGACCAGACCGTGCGCCAAGTCAAGCAGTAGGCGCCCGGTACACGACAACCGCCAAACACCATTGATGGAAGCAATCATCTCAGGCGCGAAATTGCGGCCAGCATACGGCCGGGGTTCTCGTGCTCGCGCCGGAATGAAAAAAATTGCCCGCTCTGACAAGCGGTACACAATTCGCAATCGAAGATATGGCCTGAAGGCACGCCGGCATCTTCCATCTGCCTGCGATTCGCGAGCGGTAGATTGACCTTCCGCGACATCTCTTCGTGCTCGCGCCACTCCGGAAACCAGGCCTCCAGGTTGGCGGCAACGTCCCGGCCCACTTCATAGCAGCAGCAGCGAATACAGGGGCCCATCGCCGCATACATATCGGCCGGTTTGGTGCCGAAATCGCGGCCCATCTGCTCGATGGTCTTCTGAACCAGTTCACCGGCCGTGCCGCGCCAGCCGGCATGAACGGCGCCAACAGCTCTGGTGCGGCAATCGAGTAGCAGAATGGGCACGCAATCCGCCGTGCGGATCCCGATCGCCTTGCCGGCTTCATCCGTAATCAGCGCGTCGCCTTCCTGCTCGCGGTTCTGCGCATGCCAGCCATTCACGTTGCAAACGCGCGAGGAGTGTACCTGCTTCAGCGTGATATCTGCCTGCGGATTCGCATCGCGTGTGCCGAATCCGTGTTTCTGCCAGATGAATTCCTGAAATCCATCGCAGCGATAGATGCCGTCCGGCCCCAGCCGGAACGAATTAGTCATGGCTATTAGACGCAATGGAGCAGGACAATGCTGCTAGCCGCGGCTGAAGGCTTCGAGTTGCCCCGCCTGTTTCCGGCGAGCCAGATCGGCCCGATACCAATCGAGCGTCAGACGCAATCCCTGCTCAAACGTGAAGCGCGGGCTGTGGCCCAAATCGCGCACTGCCGCCGTGGTGTCCGCCTGTGAATCCCGTACATCGCCCTCGCGTGGCGGCCCGTACAGGGCGGGAATCTCGACTCCTTCAATCTGCTGCAGCAACTGCCAGGCTTGATTTAGCGTGATGCGGTTTCCGTTGCCTGCGTTGTACACTTTGCCGGAAACGCCGCGTGCGTGCGATGCCTTCAAGAGCAAAGCGGCCACGTCCTCGACATAGGTGAAATCGCGCGATTGTTCGCCGTCTCCGTAAATGGTGGGGCTGCGCCGTTCGAGAACACATCTCATGAAAATCGAGAGCACGCCGGAATAGACGCTCGTGGGGTCCTGGCGCGGCCCGAATACGTTGAAGAACCGCAGAGAGACCGTTTCGAGCCCATAACACGACGAAAAAATGGTCGCATAGTATTCGCCCACCAGCTTTTGCAGGGCATAGGGCGATTTCGGCCGCGGCGTCATGCTTTCCGTTTTCGGAAGTACTTCGGTATCGCCGTAGGCCGAGGATGATGCCGCATAAACGACCCGCGCAACTTTTCCTTCAACCGCAGCGCGCAACACATTGAACGTGCCGTTGATATTGGTGTCGTGGCTGGGAACTGGATCGGCAATCGACTTCGGCACCGAAGGCAGAGCGCCTAGATGAAACACGCGGTACGCGCCGGCAATCACCGGCGCAATGCGGCCGTAGTCTCGAAGATCGTATTCATGGACAGTGATTTCATCGGCCACGTCTTCCAAATTGTCGAGTTTGCCGGTTGAAAGATTATCGATGACGTGGACCCGGCGCCCTTCGGCAAGCAGCGCTCGAACCAGCGCAGACCCGATGAATCCGGCCCCGCCGGTAACTACGTAACGGTTCATATTGTTTGTTTACTAACCATCTTTATTGGCGTCCGGCATTGGCGCCCGCCTTCTTATAGTGATATCGGACAAACTCTCCGGTTTGCATATATTATCGGCGGGCATATCGCCGGAAACTTCGTTGCAAAACTGCCAGCGGAAGGCTTTCCGGCATCGCTTCAGTGTAGCGGTTCTTTTGCAATGCAAGGCTCTGGCATACTCAGGAAAACGATTATGTGCCAAGACGAAATCCTGCTCGAATCGAAGCTGCCGCTGCCCTTGAAGACGCGCGGGAAAGTGCGGGATGTTTACGAACTGGACGGCCATCTGCTCTTTGTCGCCACTGACCGCATCTCGGCGTTCGATTGCGTACTTGGCAGCGGGATCCCCTGTAAGGGTCGCATCCTCACGCAGATGTCGCTGTTCTGGTTTGATTTTCTCAAGCCGATAGTGCCCAACCATTTAGAAACGGCGGACATAGACGACTACCCGAAGAAGCTCGCACGGTACCGCAAAACACTCGAGGGCCGTTCCATGCTCGTGAAGACGGCGGAGATGATTCCGGTGGAGTGTGTCGCGCGTGGTTATCTTGCCGGCTCAGGATGGAAGGACTATCAGAAGACCGGCAAAGTTTGCGGCATTCCTCTGCCGCCCGGCCTGCGCGATGGCGACCGGCTTCCGGAGCCCATCTTTACACCGGCCACCAAGGCGCAAACAGGCCATGATGTGAACGTCCCGTTCCAATACGTCGCCAAGATATTGGGGGTCGATCTTGCCGGCCAGTTGCGCGATTTGACGTTAGAGATTTACAACCGCGCCTCTGCGCATGCGCTGGCGCGAGGCATCATTTTGGCGGATACTAAATTTGAATTTGGTTTTGTAGCCGGGCAGCTTTTGCTTGCAGATGAGGTGCTTACTCCCGATTCATCACGTTACTGGCCAGCCGATACTTACAAACCCGGCGGGCCGCAATTTTCGTTTGATAAGCAGTACGTTCGGGATTATCTCGAAACGCTGTCCTGGAACAAGCAGCCGCCCGCACCGGCTCTGCCCGAAGAAGTGATGCGGAAGACGAGCGAAAAATATCAGGAGGCCTACACGCGGATTACCGGTCAATCGTTGAAGATTTCCGCAAGCGTTTAAGATGCTCACCATCACCTGGGTCGATATCGCGCTGATACTGATCATCCTGTGGTCCATCGCAACGGGATTGCGTGCGGGCTTGGCGCGTGTTCTTGTCGGCTTCGTGGCGGTGATCGCGGCGTTTCTGGCCGGCTTCTGGTGCTATCGCCTGATCGCGATCAAGCTATCTCCCTGGATTGCCAACGCCAGAGTGGCTGATTTCGCCGGCTTCTTTATCGTATTTATTGCCATAATGCTTTTAGGATCGTTAGTGGCGGCGATCCTTTCGAAGCTGTTCGAATGGGTCGGGCTTTCATGGCTCAATCGATTACTGGGCGGAGCAGCAGGCTTTTTCCGCGGCGTTCTGCTGATTGCGGTGGTTGTTGACATGCTGGTTGCATTTGCGCCTTCCCCCACACCCAAAGTGCTTGAGCATTCGATTGTCGTGCCTTACGTCAGCGACGTTGCCGGATGGCTTGTCGATCTGGCGCCGCGCGCGCTCAAAGACGCATTCGATCAGCAGATGGAAAACCTGAGGCAGTTTTGGGCCCATCCCTCCGGCAAACCCACTCAGGCTGCGTGATCCTTTTTGAGCTGCATTCGAAAATAGGAATTGCTTCTCATCTTCGACCTTGACGGCACGCTCATCGATTCGGCAGAAGATCTGGCCATCTCGATGAATGCAACGCGCGCGCATTTCGGGCTTCCGGCGCTGGCGCCATCGATTATCTATTCATTCGTCGGCAATGGCGCCGCTGTTCTTGTGAAGAAAGCGATGGGCCCCGGCGCCACCCAGGAAATTTTGGACGAAGCTCTCGCGTTCTTTCTGCGCTTCTATCGCGTCCACGCGCTCGAACATACTCGCTTTTATCCGGGTGTCCGCGAAGCGGTTGAAAAACTCGCGGCAGACGGCCACACGCTGGCCGTGTTGACCAATAAGCCCGTCCGCATCAGCCGGGACATGATCGCCGCGCTGGGGGCGGCGCCGCTCTTTTATCGCATCTATGGCGGGGATAGTTTTGCGGCCAAGAAGCCCGATCCCATCGGCGTCACAACTCTGCTTTCCGAAACAAATACAGCCATTGCTGAGGCCGTGCTGATCGGCGATAGCGGCGTCGATATCCAGACTGCCCGAAACGCCGGCGTGCAGAGTGTCGGGGTGGCCTGGGGATTCCAGCCCGAGGCCTTTGAGGTGCATCCACCCGACAAGATCGTGTACCGGCCCGACGAATTAATCGGCATCATCAAAGCACGGGTTCTGCAGTAGAGTTCAAGCTGGAGAGCGAAACGCGCTGCCTGCCTGTCTTATCGAAGTTTGCTGGTGCGAGCCATTGTTCGAAATTCCGTTTGCGCTCGGGCCATTCGCGATCAATAATCGAGAACCACGCTGTATCGCGGTTCCGGCCCTTGACGATCATGTGCTGCCGGAAAATGCCTTCGAACTGAAAGCCGAAGCGCAACGCCGCGCGGCGCGACCTCTGGTTCTGCGCATCACACTTCCATTCGTAGCGGCGGTAGTGCAGATCGTCAAAAACGTATCGCGCCATCAGATACATCGCCTCCGTTGCTGCGGCTGTGCGCTGAAGCGACGGTCCATAGACGATGTGTCCCACTTCGATGCAGCGGTGTGCCGGCTCTATGCGCAGATAGGAGGCATAGCCCTTAGCGTTGCCGTCGCTATGATCCACGATGGCAAAGAAGAGAGGATCTTCGCTGGCGGCCTTGTTCTCTAAATGCGCTTCGAACGCCCGAAAGTCGGCGAATGGTCCGGCTCCCATATAGGTCCAAAGCCCGTCGTTTTCCGGACCGCACGTGTGCTGGTAAAGCGACTGCGCATGCACCTCCCGGCGCAGCGGCGTAATGGTGACAAATCGGCCGCGAAGTGTTAGGCGCTCGGGACGAGTTCCGGGTAGCAATGCCTCACCGGCTCCGGATGCTTTATACTGCATAGTTCGTAGATGAAAGTCAGAAAGTTCCTCGTAATTGTAGCCCTTGCGATTGCCGTGCTGTACTGTTGCGCCTTTGCGGGGTTCGATTACGCGATGCACCAGCCGCCGGAAACCTTCGGCAACGTGATGAAGCATACCGGGCCCGCGCCCTTTCTGATCTTTCCTTTTGAAAGCATGTGGAAGAGCGCGCGAGCGGGACATCTTGCTCCCGGCGACATGGCGCCGGATTTCACGCTGCCGCTGCTGAATCATTCAGGCAGCGTGACGCTATCTTCGTTTCGCGGCGCAAAGCCGGTTGTGCTCATCTTTGGCAGTTACACTTGACCGCCATTTCGCCGGGAGGTTCCCGCGCTCAACAATCTGTACCAGCAATACAAAGACAGCGTCGCTTTCTACGTGGTCTACATCGATGAGGCGCATCCGTCTGACATCTGGCAGATGGAGAGCAATGTGCATGAGGGCGTACTCTTTCGCAATCCGACCACCGCGATTGAGCGCGAACAGGTAGCCGGCGCATGCGTGCGCAATCTGCATATTGCCATGCCTGCTCTGATTGATTCCATCAACAATCAGGTGGAACGGCAGTATACCGGCTGGCCCGACCGTTTGTATCTGATCGGTACCGATGGCCGCGTGCGCTATAAGAGCGAGCCGGGGCCGTTTGGGTTTGAGCCGTCGAAACTGTCCGCGGCGCTCTCAGCCGGAGCATAGAGCAAAGAGCTAAATTAGATATATGGCTCACCCCAACAATCTTCGATTTGGCGAAGCCGACTGGGCAATAGACGAAGAGGATGACGCGACGCTCGCGGGAATTGAAGACGCCGTGAAAGCGGCTGATGAAGACAAGGTCAAGCCTCAAGAAGAAGTCCGCAAGCTCCTCCCGCAGTGGATTTCAAAATTTTCTACACCGAACCCGCGCTAACCACCGCTTCGTGAGTTCTTCGCGATGTGATTATAGCCCCAGTTAAATGCACCCGCATGTGATTCTCCTCACCTATTAAATGCGCCTGAGTTATCCGAACTAACAAAGTTATTAGGTCCCCGTCCAAGCCGGTAGCCCGTACATTCGGGCCAGCTACAGTCCCTAGGAGAAAACACAGCATGAAAGTTCGTTACTTATCCGCAATGTGTGTGGTTTGTCAACTCACACTGATGACATCCTTGCTAAGTGCTGCACCGCCGCAGACAAACTCAAGCAGTAGCAGCACGGCAGCTTCCAGTGCAAACAGTCAAAGCGCCAAGCACATGACCCAACTTGCAACTAAGCTCCTTCAGCAGGTAACCGACGCCAAGCAGGCGATCTCAAATAATAACAAGCAAGCCGCGCTGAAGGATGTGAATCAGGCTCTTGCAGACCGCAACCAGCTCGCCTCCGTGGCCAAGGCCAACGGGTACAACTTAGTCGTACCGTTATACACCGAGTTCGACGAAAGCTCCACCCTGGCTCCCCTCATCTCTGCACGCAAAGGGAACCAGAATTCAAAGCCAAAGAACGCGCTGAACAGTTACACTCCGATTACGGTAGATCAGGTTTCCGGCGAATACACATTTATCGGGCTGGATCTCGATAAAGCGAAGACGCGTTTGGAGGCAGCGAAGACGGCACTCAACAATGGAAACAACCAGGCGGCCTCGGATTCACTCGACGCAATCGGAACTGATCTGGTGATGGAGACCGATCAAATGAGCCTGCCGCTGCTCGCCGCCCGCGAAAACCTCAACATCGCGGAATCTGCGGTTAAGAACGGGCATAACAAGGAAGCCGCTGCAGCCCTCAAAGAAGCATCGACGGATCTTAACAAGTATGTGGACGCGAACGCGAACAGTCAACATGCCGAAGATGCGAAAAACCTGAGTAAGACAATTGATGCTTACTCGAACACACTCAGCCAGTCTCATGCGGGCTCAGCCGCTAAGATCGACGGATGGTGGCACCAGGTCGATAATTGGTTCAACCACCCGTCTAAGTCCTGAATAGCGTTTCGAGCCGGTTTCGTTGTAGCTTGAGGCCGCGCCGTTACTCTTCTTCTTCCACATGCATGTGCGCCTTGGCCGCAGCGATAATCTTTTCAGCCTGCGGCTGCGGCACATAGTCGTAATGATCAAATTCCATGTGGAAGGAGGCGCGGCCTTGGGTCTTGGAGATGAGATCGTTCTGATACGTCAGCATCTCCGCCATGGGCACCTGGGCGCGGATGGTTTGCATGTTGCCTTTCAGGTCCATGCCCGTGATGCGGCCCCGGCGGCCGTTGAAATCGCTCATCAAATCGCCGGCAAATTCTGCGGGTGTTTCCACTTCCACATTCATGATGGGCTCGAGCAACGCTGGTTTGGCCTGCTGCATGGCTGCCCGGAATGCTTTCCGGCCCGCCAGCTTGAACGCCATTTCGGACGAATCCACGTCATGGTAGGAGCCGTCGTACAGCGTCACGCGAAAATCGGTCACCGGGTAGCCGGCAATGAAGCCCTGCTCGGCTGCTTCGAGAATTCCTTTTTCCACCGCTGGAATGAATTGCCTGGGAATTGCGCCGCCGAAAATGTCGTTTACGAACTGAAACTTCTCGCCGCGCGCAAGCGGTTCCAGCTTGATCCAGCAGTCGCCGAACTGGCCGTGGCCGCCGGTCTGCTTTTTGTGGCGGCCTTGCACACTGGCTGTGCCGCGCACCGTCTCGCGATACGGAATCTTCGGCGCCTTCAGTTCCAC
Organism: Terriglobia bacterium; assembly: GCA_021324185.1. Classification (GTDB taxonomy): domain Bacteria; phylum Acidobacteriota; class Terriglobia; order Bryobacterales; family Bryobacteraceae; genus Bog-105. Next base: position 26,637 of record JAJPJN010000136.1, read on the forward strand.
TTCCACGCCATACCGTCGCTTCAGGCGGCTGACTACAATTTCGACATGCTGCTGGCCGTTGCCGGCCAAAAGAAATTCCTTCGTTTGCGGATCGCGGTAGAAACGTAGCGACCGGTCTTCTTCCAGAATCTTTGAAAGCGCCGTGCTGAGGCGGTCCTCATCATTTCGCGTCTTGGCGGAGATCGCGTAGGCAATGGACGGCTCCGGCAGCTCAATGCCGCGAATCACAACACAATTCGTCTTTTCGCAGAGAGTATCCCCAGTCAATGTCTCCTTCAGCTTCGCAACCACGCCGATGTCGCCGGCGCGCAGTTCGGTGATGGGCTGCATCTGCTTTCCGAACGGGGTTGCGATATGCGCCAGGCGCTCGCTCGCGTTCGAGCGCATATTCGTCAGATGCGCATCGTCCTTGATGGTCCCGGACATCACCTTGAAATAGGAAACACGCCCCGCAAACGGGTCGGCGGCTGTCTTGAAAACGAAGATGCTCGGCGAGTCTTTCGGATCAATCTTCTTCGTCGTTTCCTGGCCGTTTTGCGTTGCCGCAACCGGCGCGCGCTCGAGCGGCGAGGGCATAATCTCGGCGACAAAATTCAAGAGCGCGTCGGAACCAACGTTCTGAAGAGCCGAGCCGCACAGGATCGGAAAAATTTTGCGCTCGCGCACCGATTGCTGTAAGCCGCTGATGATGTGCTCAACCGGCAAAGTGCCGCTCGAGAAAAACTCCTCCATCAGTTCGTCATTGCCTTCCGCAATCATCTCTACCAGCGCTTCGTGGGCCGCATCTGCCTCGGCTTTGAGCTCGGCAGGAATCTCGCCTTCTTTGCCCTTGCCCTCGCCGGGCTTATAGGTGTAGCTGCGCATGCGGATCAGGTCGATGACACCGCTAAAATTCTTCTCCTCGCCCAGCGGCAGAAAAACCGGCACTGCGGCCCTGCCGAAGACTTCGTGAACGTTATCGACCACGCGCTGGAAGGAAGATCGCTCCCGGTCCAGCTTGTTGACCACCAGCGCGCATGGCAGCTTGAACTCCTCCGCGAATCCCCACACCTTCTCAGTGCTGACTTCTACGCCCGCCACGCCATCGAGCAGCAGCAGCGCCGAATCCGCCGCCAGCATCGTGGAGCGCGCATCGTTCAGGAAAATGTTATAACCGGGCGTGTCGATGAGGTTCAGCTTCGTCTTCTGCCAGGCAAATGCGGCCAGCGCCGAGGTAATCGTGAGCTTCCGCGCAATCTCTTCTTCGTCGAAATCGGTGATCGTATTGCCTTCGTCGACTTTGAGATGCCGGTCAGTCGCGCCTGTCGTCGCCAGCAGCGCTGATGTCAACGACGTCTTCCCGCAGTGCCCATGCCCAATTAAAGCCACGTTCCGAATGTCGGAACTATCGAAGACCCTCATATCTTTTTGCCTCCAGATGAGCGGCCAGACTGGCAGTGAGGCGGCGCTTGATTCCGCAAACTCATAGATATTGAGCAGGCGTCGCCGGACAGCCGTTGATTAGCTGGCCGAAGTCGAGAGCATAGCAAACCGGGCCCGAAGAATCGGCAAACCAAAGCGATTGCCCGCCATCTGCCGCTATCCCCGGATAGCTACGGAACCCGTTGACTTCTTGCCGCCGCGAATCTCAATTCTGGCTGCTGGCGCCCTCGGCCGCGTCCGGCGATAGCGACACCTTGTTCCAATCCGGTGGTTCCACGCCCAGCAGATTGTGAACGAAAAAATCGTCACGATAGTGCTCGGTATTTAGTATCCCGACGCCGTGGTTCTGCCCTGGGATGTACAGCATCTCAAAATGCTTATGGGCCTTTACCAGCGCGTTCACTACTTGGAGTGACGATGCCGGATCGACATTGCTATCCATCTCACCAACAATAATCAATGCCTTGCCTTGCAAGCGATAGGCGTTATCTACATTGGAGGACGCAGCGTACTGGGGACCGACAGGCCAGCCCATCCACTGCTCGTTCCACCAAAGCTTATCCATGCGGTTGTCGTGGCAGCCGCTGTTTGTGACCACAACTTTGTAGAAATCAGGATGGAACAACACACCGCCGAGCGAGTTCTGCCCGCCCGCCGATGTTCCAAAGATGCCTGCGCGCGAAATGTCGTAATACGGATACTTGGCCGCCACCGCCTTGTGCCACAGAATGCGATCCGGGAACCCGGCATCGCCCAGATTTTTATACGCGACGTCGTGAAATGCCTTCGAGCGGTTGCTGGTGCCCATGCCGTCAATGTGAACCACGATGAACCCGAGATCGGCCAGCGCCTGATCCGGCGACACAGCGATAAATGTCTTGGGTACAAACGAACCCTGCGGCCCCGCATAGATGTTTTCAATCACCGGATATTTTTTCGACGGATCGAAGTTGGTGGGGCGGATGATAATTCCCCAGATGTCGGTCTTTCCATCGCGCCCCTTAGCGACAAATACTTCAGGATATTTGAACCCGGCGGCCAGGAGAGCGGAAGCGTCGCCTTTATCCAGGTCGAGAATCATTTTCTGATCTTCCGTTCGATGCAATTGCGCAACGGGCGGAAGATCGACGCGCTGCCACGTGTCTACGTAATATTTGTGATCGCGCGAAAAATTGATGCTGTGAGTAGCATCGGCCTCAGTTAGCCGGGTAAGTCCTGTGCCATCGAAGTTGACCCGATAGAACTGCGTGAAATACGGATCTTCCCCCGGAACAGATCCACCTGCATCAAACCAGATCTGGCGCTTGTCGTCATCCACCCAATCCACATTGCGCACCAGCCAGTCGCCCTTTGTAATCTGGTTCTTCACTTGACCGGTCACACCGTCGTATAAGTACAGATGCTCCCAGCCGTCGCGCTCGGAGGCCCAGATGATCTCTTTGCCGTCATTCACGTCGTGGCGGTATTTTCTGCCCGCAGACATGCCGGGGCCGAGATTGTTGTAGTAAATGAATGTGTTTGAAGTCTCAGTAATAAGAGGGCGCGCTTTACCCGTCTGAGCGTCCACTTCAATGACACGATAGACCTGATGCCCGCGCTGGTTGTATTCAAAGGTAAATGCCCGGCTATCTTTCCACCAGACCGGCGGGCTGAGGGAATAAGGATTCGGAAACAGCGCGTTATCGATTTCAATCTCTTTTTTCGTTTCGATATCGAACAGCGCGGGATGTGCAATGTCCAACGTGTCGCCCGGCTTCGCGTAATGAATCGTCATGTGCTTGGGCTGAATCTGGTCGGGCGGTGACGATTCGATGTACATCACCTCGCGGTCGTAACCGGGCCGCGTGTGATATGCAACCAGCTTCTTAGAGTCAGGCGACCACGCAATCGATCTCAGGGTGTAGTAATTGCCCTCGGAACCATCCGTACTAAGTGGAACGCCGGGATGATCGCCCACCGGCTTAATAAATACGTTGAAGTTCTCAATGAACGCCTCCCACTTACCGTCAAAAGAGGCGCAAACCTCCGGCGGTTGAGGCGGAAGCTGATCCGGAAACTGCGATCCAACACCCAGCCGCGCCGGACGCTCCGTTCGATTCTGCGCCTGTGCGCGATGAAGCTGCGGCGCGCACGCATGTTGCGCCGGTCCGTAGCGGCCTTCGTCTCCATCTTGCGATGCAGGCGGCTCATATGGGAGCCCATCCACCGGATCTCCGCCGATTTCCTGCGGGTTCAGAACGGATTCATCGCCCGAAACGTCACGGCCCGGCCCGCGCGCGGGAATGGGACCTTGCCTGGTACACGTGTATTCGGTGAGACTGCACTTGTACAAAATGCCGCCTGTGCCGAACTGAATCGCTTTGTCGCCGTCAATAAAGGTCAGAGGCGCAGTGGAACCCGGCGCTACCGGGCGGCGATCGGGTCTCGCCTGTTGCGGCGCGAACGGCAGCGCGAGCGCCGTATATTTGTGACCGGTGGCGGTGGAGATCGCCTCAGCCAGCTTCTCATGATCGAAGGCCGGCTTTTTCGACGGAACGGTCGCATCCACCAGCACGAATTCCGTACCGCCTTTCACAGTGCGCGGATACCAGAAGTGGTCGCTATCTCCAATCCAGTTAATTGGACCCGGCACGTTCACCACCAGCCCGCGTGCCTTCGCTTGCAGCCCGTGCGCGCGCTGGTAATCCGCCAGCGTGCCCTGCCCCCAAAGCGGCGTGCTCGCCAGCAGCATACAAATGACGAAAGCCGGCTTATTCGAAAAAGTTTTACGCATAAGTCTCCTCAGTGCCGTCGCCGCCGCAATTAATGTGGATTGATAGTCATGGATGCACGGTGCCCGGTCACCGTGGACCAATAATAAATCCACTGCTTCCCAATCGCGCTCGTCCGCTCGAGTAAGTCAGGCGACGGCTTCTTTCCATGCTCCACGATGACTACCATACCGGTGTTGAAGTTCTTTTGCGCCTGACCCACAGCGGGCTGGCGTGGCCCTTCGGCCGCAATGACATCGTCAATGGTTACTTTGATTCGATCCGCCTTGAAAACAGGATGGCCGTTCGCGTCCTTGCCGGCAGGCACCAGGTTCTTGAGCAGGAAAAACGTTGGAACCTCGGCCGGCGAAATCAGGCCCATTAAGTAAAGGTCCAGATACGAATAACCCGTCGCCGGCACATAGTAATCGTCATCAAGCTGGGTAAATGTCCCGTCGAAGTTGTCCTGCCAGACCCCGCCGCCCATCGCCGACGCTTCCACCGGCCGCTGATACGGAAATGCCACGGGAGCTTGCAAGCCTCTGGCCCAATGCGTAGGGCCAAGCGGAATCAACTCGCCATTAATCTTTGCCGAAACGAAGGCCGACCAGCGATGCCCCATCTCATGCCCAATCTGCGACATGGCGTAGTTATAAGGCAGCATCTTGCCGTCCGGCGTGCTTTCATCCAACTGATGCTCATAGTAATCGATATCGCGGCTGTTGCCCGTGTGTTCGCCGGCAGGCGGATATTCCTGCATCTGGTTTGATCCAACATACACCGGCTGTATAAATCCCCATTGAAATCGCCCGGCACTGCAGTAACTCTCAATTCCTCTTTCGGTCTGTCCGATGCCGGTTACATGGCCGCCCATGGGGCCGTTGCTGGGCGTGCCGGCTTCCTGATTATCAACGCGAAAATCCGAGTAATAAGCGAGAAAGTCGAACTTATCGCCGAGTGCGTTAATTACGGTACAGCTCAAATCTCTGGGGTTAGGCAATGACAGGTAATGAAATGCCTCGTAGACGACGGTAAACGGGCCCTCGTTGGCGCCTAAGGACGAAAAATGCACCTCCGGACTACGAATTCCGGAAAGCGATACCGGATGTTCGGGCACTTGCGAGGTGATGTTCGATGCATTCTCTCCCGCCGCCGCATCGGCGGAAATCGTAATGTTTCTGCTGTTCCGGAACGCAGCCGGCAGCAGCCCTTGAATGGCGATGCTGTTCCCGCTTACCTTGACCTCCCGGGCGATGCCCGGCCCAAACGCGACATAGCGGGAATTGCCGGAAGCGCCATTCCGGCCCGGCCGGCCGATGCCGCGAACTGTCCAGACAACGCGCTCTGCGTTCGGCGCGTCCATATAGATGCGGTATCGTAAGCCGGTTAATCCCGGGTCTCCTTCCGCCAGCGCCGGCCCGCGAGTCTCTAAAGTAATTTTCAGGAACATCTCATCAACCGCCGACACTCTCAACTTGCTGATATCGGCGTATGGCGAGGCTTGGGGATGAGCTTCGCCGGGAATTGACGTGATCAACTTTTCTTTTCCGCTATCGACTTTCGGATACAATCCGACAATCGCATCTCGCGCCGCCAACTGGTTGTACGACATCTCAATCGCGCCGTCTTTTTGCAGCACTAACTGAAAACGGTTGACCGTCGGCTTCCAGGTGAAGTCTTGTATGTTGCCCCAGGGCTCGGTCAAGTCCCAGGTGATCACTGCCCGGTCCGGCAATTCCTTGGCATACTTTTTGCCCGACATTCTGGGCTTGAGGAAGACGCTGATTCCCGGAACCGTGTTGACGATTGAGGAAGCGGCCACGGACAACTGATCGAAGCGCCCCATTGGAAATCCGCCGCCGCCGTGCTCGTTCGGCCCGTTCTGAGGCAAGCCAAACGTCACTGTTCCTGTCGTGCCCACAGCGAAGGAATCCCATTTTTGACCGGAAAACGGAAATGAGAAGTTGTGCAGCGTGACCCGGCTGCCGGTGATCTCAGAGCCGAACTCCGCATCCCAATCGAGCGGAAGGTTTTCTACCTTATAGCCGCTCCCTGCAGGCTTAAATCGCAGAGTGCGGTGATCAAGGTCAAACAGGTTTGCTTTTCCCAGCGCGTTCTCGTTCAGCTCCATCACGATCAGATCGCCCTGCGTCGTGATAGTGCCGATCGAGTGTCCCGGCTCGAAATTCTGCTGTGCCCGCAGTGGGCTGAAAAAACTTGCAGTTCCAAGGCCGAAAAGAACAATTAGCCGGCGCACGCGATTACCACTGTAAGTAAGCACGTAATTGAAGAACTCTCTGACCTACTAACAAGCTGCTTGTCTGCCCAAAAGTAGCGAACGTGATACTAATTGAGCTGCCGGTCGCCGATACCGGGCTGAAGATCTGGTGATTGAAGGCATTGAGAGCCTCTACTTGAAATCCGAAGCGCAGGTTTTCGAAAATGGGCACCTCCTTGGATAGCGCAAAATCATTGCTAATCAGATGCGGGCCATGCAAATAGACGAAAGCGCCAAATTGACCGGGCGTCGTGTTTGGGGCGAGAACAGCAGTGTTTGACCTTCCATCTGGTCCGATGAGATTCGGGCTGACGTAGTTGACGCTCTTGTTTGCATTCCCGTAAAACACATTAAACATGTTCTGAAGCTGCGCCGCCGATATTCCGTTCAGAATCACCCCGCCGTTACCGAGCGTCCCGTTATTGTTGTTCCAGCTAAAGCCATTCACCGGATAGTAATTGCTAGTGAGCTCAAATACATCGCCGGATGTGAGTCGATGAATTCCGGCGATTGTCCAGTCACCCACAATCGCATTTAGAAATGAGTTGGAAATATTGATCAACTTCCCTTTGCCTATCGGCAGGCTGTAGTTCCAATAAGCTTGAAAAACGTGGCGAATGTCGAATGGACTCGGCCCGTAATCCAAATGGTCATTCGCAAGCGTTCTCTCGTTTGACTGCGCAGTCTGATTGCTTGCGTTAAACATATTCGAAAGAGTGTGGCTCCAGGTGTAGTTGGCGGAAAAACTAAATCCATGACTGTAAGCCTTGCGAACTTCTATTTGCAGGCCATTGTAGTTTGAATATCCGTTATCGTCCTGATAAAAAAGCCCTGTGGCAAATGGATTCGGTTCGAATATGTTAATCGGATAAGGCCCCTGTACTGTGTGGGAAATGCTGCCGCACGGTGCAAATTTGTTGCCGACTAAATTGCAATAGTAAATGGGCGTCGTAGCCAGGCTGTGCGCAAAAGCCCCTGCCTGACCGGTCGTCAGATCGGTAATGAAAGTGCCGTTTGTAAACGTCGAAGAGGTCGCGCTGCCAAAGGCCGTGGACATAATCGGCAGTGCAGCTTGTCCGGGCAGCCCGCGGTTCGAAAAATTGTTCGTTACGCCGTTCGCGGTATTGATGGCCAGGTTATTCTGCGCATTGATGAATTCCTGCAGAAAACCGTTATGGAAGATGTCGTCCTCCTGGACGGCATAGTAGTGCCACATCCGCGTCGACTTGTTACCGACGTACCGCGCCTCAAACACGGTGTTCTGCGCAAGTTCCCTCTGAATGCCGAATGTCCAGTTTTGTACATAAGGCTGCCGGAGGTTCGGATTGATTCCGTACACTCCGTTCGCAAAAGTGAAATCCGATTCCGGAAGAGTGGTTGCAAATGCCGGAGGGTTGGTAATCAACGCTGGCGCCGGTGACGCTAAGGTTAGGCCGCCCGGCGTAAAGCCCGGTTGCCCTGGCGATAACGACTGAGACTGCACGGAGCCGCCGTTCGAGGACATCACATTCGAGATAGCGTTCATGCCCTCCTGATAGAAGTTGATACCGTAACTGCCTCGAATGACCGTTCCGTGGCCGAGGAGAGCGCCCAGCCAGCCGCTATTGTCAGGTTTCGGATTCCAGGCGAAGCCGAAATTCGGGGATGGCTGCTTATAGTCAGCACCATAGGCGGCCGACCGCTGCGTCAGAACAGGATTCTGATTCGGCGAAAGAGCGCCCGGTTCTAAAGCGTAATAGGATGGCCCGAATAGATTCGTATACGTGGGGACCAAATCGATGTTATTGGTGTTTCGAACCGGCGTAGTAAATTCCCAGCGCAGGCCGTAGTTGAGCGTCAGAGTTGAAGAAACATGATACGAATCCTGGAAGTAAAGACCGCTTGTCGTGTATGCGAAGCGTTGCGTCACCGGCGAAAACGGGGCGTATTGCTTCGTCAACTCGTTGATGTCATACCCGCTCGAAATATTGCTCACCCGGCCGGTCAAAAGAGCATAGAGTTGTTCAGCGTTGCCGATATCAGGGCTGCGAATGGCAGGAAGATTTGCCGAACTGAAAATGGAAGCGACCGGGTCGCTGGCGCTGACACCCAACGTGTAAGTCGGTATCCCGGCGCCGCCAGGAGCATTAAAAGAACTTTCCCAGAAACTGGAGTGCAACCAGCTAGCGCCAAAACTGAACGAGTGCGATCCCTTCAGCCAGCTCAAGTTGTCGCGAAACTGAAAAACCGGATTGTTGCGAATAAACGGAGTTTCGCTGGGGACAACCGCAGTTACCGATAGCCCCAAGTTGACATACCGATTTCCGTACGGCGCCCACTGGTTGTAGTTTGTCCCTTGGTAGAAATACTCGCCGTTGCTCTGCACGCCAAAGCTGGCGGAATTCAGCATCGTCGGCGTGATAGTCCAATCTACCGCGTTTGTGGCGACGTAAGTAGTGATCTTATAAGCGCCGCCTAACACCGTAAGGCCCGGATATTGCGGCGTCCCCGCAATGTTGTTATGGCGGAGATTCCAGGTGCCGTGCCATGCAATCTTGGGCGCGATCTGATAGTCAAGCCGGACCGTCGGATAGTAAGTCGTGTTGTTCGTGGGTTGGTTCCAATTCAGCGTTTCGTGAATCAGGTCTGTTGTGCTGGGGGTGACTACGCCCTTGCCGAGTGTTCCGTTGGTGGTGCTGAATATGTTGGCCACCGTTGGATCGATCGCGCCGGGATAGCCCTTCGCTGCCGCGAGCTGAAGCAGGTTCACGGTATGGGTGGCATTATCGGAACCCACGTAGGAAAATACGCCCGATTGCGCCAGAGGCGTCAGTGTGGTGGCG
>JAJPJN010000010.1 GCA_021324185.1 Terriglobia bacterium
CAACGCAAAAAAGAGAAGCACGAGCTGGCGCAAGACATCGCCAAACTCAAAAAACAGCTCCTCGAAATCCGTTTCGCCAAGGTCTCGGTAGCTCTATTGAGCAAAAATCACGCCCCCAAAGCCTCCGACCCCTGCGATTTTGAAGTCACTCAGGCCGGTTCCTTAAGCTGACCGCTGAGAGCTGATAGCTGATCGCTTCCGTCTCCTTGGCTTCTTGGCTTCCTTGGCTGGCTTCCTTGGCTTCCTGGGCTTCTTGGCTTCCTCGGCTTCTTGGCTTCCTTGGCTTCCTGCTTCCTAATATGGCTGTATGCCCCAAATGTGGACCCTTGGCGGCTTGTCTGTACGCGAGCTTCTGCGCCGTACCTGGATCGAGAGCTGGACCGATGCCGTCTACGGACAGGCGGGCCGCATGGCGTTTTATCACTTCCTCGCCATCTTCCCGTGCCTTGTTCTTTTTCTCGCGCTCGCGGGCGGCGTGCCATCCATCGGCCCGGGCGTGAAGGACAGAGCTGGCGAAGTCATCCAACAGGTGTTGCCGCAAGAAGCCGCCGGACTCGTCTATTCCATAATTGCTGAATTGCAGCAGCAATCGCTCGCCGGCTTTCAACTGCTGTCTGTCGCCGCCGGAGCGCTTTGGGCCGCAATGAATGGAACATGGGCGCTCATCTTCGGATTGGATGTCGCCTATGAAGTGGAGGAAACACGCTCCTGGTGGGAACTCGGAATCACCATCGCCGGCCTCTCCATCGCGCTCGCAATCCTGGGCGCGCTGGCGCTCCTATTGCTCTTTTCAGCCGTCGAGATGGACGCCCGAATCTTTCACAACACCCCGGTCATCGCGATGCGAATCTTGGATTGGATCGCAGTGATTGCTCTGTTGATGCTGTCGTTCGCAATCATCTATCGGTTTGCGCCAAATCTGCGCGATGCCGAATGGAAATGGAGCACGCCCGGCTCGCTATGTGCTCTCGGTTTGTGGCTGGTCTCCACCTTCGGCCTGCGGTTCTATTTTCAACACATCAGTAACTACCACCGGACTTATGGACACCTGAATACGGTAGTTATGCTGATGCTCTGGCTGTATTTCACGAATGCGGCGATCCTGATCGGCGGCGAAATGAACTCGGAGATCGAAAAAGCCGCAGCGGAACAGAGAGGTGAGCGGCATCGAGGCGGCGAGGCCACCCACGGCCACATCACGGCACGATCATAACCGGCGCCTGCCAGAACGCCGCTTTGTGCTGCACCGGATCGAGCACGGTGACCTGACAGTTATACTCTCCGGTAGCAAGCTTCGTCAGCGCGATATCGAAGCGGATGGGCATCGTTTTCAACCGGTTGTTCATCGCGTCAGTGATCTTCACCGGCGGCGTCTCAAACGCCTTCGCAGATCCTCGATAAAAGCTGACGAATGCTAGTAGCGGGTGCGGGCTCTGGGCATCCTGCTCGTAAGCTTGCAGATATACATACATTTCGCGCGACTTACTAAATACCCGCGTAACGCTGGGAATTAATTTTTCACCTTGCTGCACCAAAGGGTTCGCCGCTTCGGCCGCCTGCCCGTTTTTCTCTTTCACGTTATAGAGCGCCTCGCGTAAAGGAACCCGCTGGCTGCCTAAAACAACCGAGCTGATGGCGATGCGCTGCGTCTCCTTGTTCAGGTTGGCGATTCGAAAGGTAGTCTGATACGTACCGATCCGGCCGGTCACGTCATCGCGCGATAAAAATTTAATGGTGTATTTGCCGGGCAATAGAGTAAAGCCGGCATCGTATTCGATAGGCCGTTTAGCAAGCTCGGCAGCAGTCGCATCGCTGAGCTTCACATCGACCTTATCGCGCAGATTCGTAATAGTGGTCCCGTATTCGTCTTTGATTTCGCCGATGAAGTCGATCACCGTATGTTCCGCGCCGCGGCGCTTTGCCAGCGCCAGTTCCCGGCCCGGAATTTTCACGATGATCGGAACGAAATATTCGGCGCGATTGAGCTGGAAGTAATCGATCTCCATCGCAATCGTCAGCTCGGTAATCGGGTCGCCCAGCATCAGCGCGTCTTCGAGTTGCCGTTCTTTATCGGCTGCATTGAACTTGGCGAACTGTTTGCCCGCGTAGTAGCCCTGGCGATAATCCAGATTCGCCGAAATGGAATTAAGCGTGATCTTGATCCGCCGGAACTTACCGTCTAACGCGGTGTTACTGGTGTAATAGCCTAGGACGTAGTAACTCGAAATAGATCGTTCCGCTTGTGTAATACCTTTGGTGAGATCGTTGTAGTCGAGCAGTGCTTTGCCGCCGGTGTCTGAAGCCAGCGCGTAAAGCGTATCCTGCGATTGCTGAAAGTTATTCATCACGGCAAGCGCCGATGCGCCGGAATACATGCCTATTCCGCCCGGTGAGCCGTGGGTCGCATCGCCCAACGGCGCCTGCGCAACTAAGCCGCGCGCGTCAATGGGCCAAAAGGTAACGCCGCTACGAATCGCGGCGTTGATTGTAGCGTGTAACTGTGCTTGATTGTTCAGCCCGTTCAAGCGCAGGCCGCTGGAAAAATAGATGAGCGATTTCTTTTCGCTGACCTGGCCTAACATCGTCGCCGCCGTCTGCAACGCCGATAGTTGCCGGTCCGTATTGAAGATGTTGAATTCAGAATCGTCCTGCCCGAATGCAGCCCCGGCATCGGCGGCGCTGGCGTCGCTCGCGCTTTCGTCAAACCCCTGGCCTTCGCCCACCGCCATGGTCTGCAGGATGCTCAGCAGGCGGTTGTGATCGCCGGTGAAGTCCTGCAGAACATCGACAGCGCCCCCGGAATACCGCATAATCGCCACCAGGTCGTTGGCGCTCATCTGTGTCCGGATGAATTTCTCGGCGGCGTCTATGGCGCGTATCTGGTCCGATGGCGGCATGGCCGTCATATCGAAGTAGAAGGCCAGCAGCCGGTGATCTTTGTAGCGCGTGTTGCCCGGTGCCTCCGGAGTAATGTGCACGCGGCTGAGCTTGTCGTAGATGTGTATGTTTTCAGGCTGCGGCGGCTCATTGGCCGGCGCACTGTCGGGCAAAGCCTGGTACTCGAAGAATTTAATGGTCTGCGGAACTCCGTTTTCAGTAACTGTAAAGTCTTTCGCGGTCAGCCCCTGAATCGGTTTGCCGCTCTTGTCTGTGACCGAGACCGTCTCGACCACTAACTGCGCTCCGGTGCTGAACGTAACCGTTCCCGAGGCGCCGGGCGGCGCGTTCTGGCCGACCTGCTGCGCTCGGGCGTTCAGCGCAAAAAGTAGCGTGACAAAGAGGCTCGCCCGCATCGTCAGAACCTCACGCGTAGAGTCGTTTGCAAAGCGCGCATGGGATTAGCCGCGGCGGGTAGGCCGAACTGGGCGTTGTTGATAATCGTGACCCAGTTTGTAAAGGTGACGTGATTCAACGCGTTTGTCGAATCGACTCGTAAGTCTAAGTTAAAGCGGTCACTCAACCGGAAAGTCCGGCCGAGTGAAGCGTTCAGAGTAAATTGCGCCGGACCGGTGATCGAGTTCCTGCCCGCATTGCCCCACTGGCCCGGCAGAGGCGCCGAGTAGGCAGCCGGATTGAGGTGAAAGCCTGCCGGAGCAGCATAGAGCGGTGCACCCGTGTACTCCGGGCGAATCGTTCCGGTCACGCCTGTTCCTTGCACGGGCTGAAGATAGATCGGCGTCTCCGGAAAACCGCTGCCCGCGGTAATTTGTGTCTGGAATGTCCACTCTTTGAGCAAAGCGCCGCGCCAGCCGCTCAGGAGCGTGCCGCCGCCCATTCCCATACCGCTTGTATACTGCATAGCAACAGTTAGTAAGTGGCGTTGGTCAAAGCTCGAAAGACTCCGCTCAGCGCGCAGATTCAGCCAGTTCTGTGCGATCTGTAAGTGGCTCTGCGACACGGCCGGAGAAATGGATGTCGGCGGCGCGAAGGAATTCTGCGTGGACGCCGACAGCGACCGCGATGGACTGCCGAGCGCGGCATCGTCGTCGATCGCCTTGGAGAAGGTGTATTGTGCGGTCGCCGTAAAGCCGTTATGCAGCCTGCGCCGCAGTTGAATCTGCCCGGCCTCTCGAGTGGAGTTGCCGTTGGAAGTAAGATAAGCGAATCCCGTCGGGCAGGCAAGACAGGGATTCAGGGCATTGTACGGTACGGTGTTAGGCAGAAATTCCTGCACGCCCCGGGTCCCTTTATCGCCCAGGTAACTGGCCAGCATCTGCAGGGAGGCAGGCAGATCGCGCTGGATCGATACGTTCCAGATATTAACGTATCCGACGCGGAAGTTAGGATCGACAGCAAATGTATTCGGCGTGATGGCCGGCGAACCGTTGAACCCGTTCGCCAGTGTCAGCGGATCTGCCGGGCTGTTCTGTACGCTCAGGCTTTTCGAGAGCGGCGATTGTTGCGCCATCTCGAGTGCAATGGTCTGATAAACGGAGGTATCGCGATAAGTTCCGAATCCGGCTCGAACCACCATCGATGAGCCCGAAAGCGGGCGCCACGAGATAGCCACGCGTGGTTCAAATCCGTTCTTGTCCGGGCGCAACAGCGAGCTCGGATAACGTGTGCCCGTCAGCGGGCCAACGGGATTGTTCGACACCACAGGAGCGATCTGCGAAAAATAGGGCGCGATGTCCAGGTTCACCAGGCGGCCAAAGAGTTCAGTGATCGGCGCGCCGTATTCCCAGCGCACTCCGGCATTGAGCGTGAATTCGGGACTGATGCGCCAGTCGTCTACGAAATAGGCGTCGTAAACCGATTCGCGAAAGTACTTATCCGCATTGCCGAACGCAATGGAACTGGTATCGGGAATGCCCAGCAGAAAATCGGCAAAATCGGAGCCGGCCGCTTGTCCTGTAAACGTAAAGCTGCCGCGCGGGTTTTGTTGCGAAAGATAGTTGAACTCCTGACGCCGGAAATCGCCTCCGGCTGTGATGTTATGCCGCCCGCGATTCCATATCGCGGAAGCCGAAACCGCGCTGGTCTGATTGCGATTAAACTCCGGTACCGCGTCTGTCAGTTCGCTGATGCCGCTTGAAAACTGCAGCGATGGTGGCCCCCAATATTGCGGCGCCTGATCGTTGCCTTGAATGCCCGCGATGCCGGAGACGTTCTCGCGATTCTCGAAGTAAGGCCGGACATGCGTGGCGAAGCGGCTGAACTGGTATCCCAGATTCATGAACGTCCGCGAGCCAAACCGGTGCGACCAGGTGACGTTGCTGTTCAAGCCCAAAGAATCGGTCGCATCCAGAAAGTTAAATAAGTTGGAGGAATCGGATCGCGTATCTTGAAAGGCAACGCCGCCATAGACCATATCGCGCCGGCTGAATGACTTATTCAGCCGCGCTTGCATCGCATCCTGGTGCGTCGCGCCGATGACCGGAACCTGATAGTTATAGCGGTCGCTGCCGGTAAAGTTCGGAAGCGGGTACAGGCTCAGCAGGGCGAGAGCTTGCAAGCTGATCCGGCTCGGCGGAATGACCATGCCGGGTAGAATGCCGTTGCGCTCCGCCGCAGTCGGCATCAGGCCGGATTCAGTCGTCACGTTACGATTGCGTGTCCATTGATATCCGACAAAAAAGTTCGGGCCATGTGCCAGTAGATGTGGAATTTTCAACGGGCCGCCGAGCGTTGCGACTCCGGTGAGGTGATTGTAATTCGGTTTCGGAGTATCTTGACCAGTTAACGAATAGGAGCGCGCATCCCAAATCGAATTTTCCAGAATCATGCCCAGGCTGCCGTTATATAGTCCTTTGCCCCCGTTGCGATTATTGCCGAATACAGGAGCTTGCGCAAACGGCGAGGCTGCTCCATTATTGATGCTGCCGTTGATCAGAAA
This sequence comes from Terriglobia bacterium, assembly GCA_021324185.1. Lineage (GTDB taxonomy): Bacteria > Acidobacteriota > Terriglobia > Bryobacterales > Bryobacteraceae > Bog-105. The sequence continues at coordinate 5,837 of JAJPJN010000010.1, forward strand.
TCCGTCATTGGCGCGCTGCGCAACGTCATCGGGCAAGTTGGCCTCCGCTGGTGCGGGCGGCTTTTGTGCCTCGGGAGCAGTAGTATTCTTCGCCTGCTCCTGCGGGGTTGGTATGGCGGCAGTTGGTGCAGGCGCAACTGCCCCGATCCGGTCGAGCGGCAACAGCTTCAGTTCAAATTTCCCAGGCTCAGCACCTGGACCAACGGTGATCTGCTGCTTCAACGGCTCGAAGCAAAGCATGTCGATCTCGATCGTCCATTGCCCGTCTGCCAGATCAGAAAACGAGTAGTTACCGTTCGGATCAGTAATTGAGGTTAGTTTCTTATCGCCTTGAGTAACTGTCACCGTAGCGCCTGGAACCGGCAGCCCGCCGAACGTAACTTGTCCACGATATTCAGCGGCTGCCGCAGCGGAAACAACGAGCACGGCAATGGCGATCAGTCGCGTCACGGCTAATTCTCAGTGGGGTGTTCGACCTGTTGTATTACCAAAACGTCAGTGGGCGCCTTTTGCGACTCGAGCTTGAGGCCAAGCTGCTCTTGCAGTGCAGTAAAAATGGACGGGCCGGAAGAATCAGGCGGCGGTGGAGGCGCGGCGGCCTCAGATCCTGGTCCGCGCCCACCGGGCATCATGGCTTGTTGATTTTCATCCGGCGTCCACTTCAGTGTGAAATCGTATTTGCCGGGCAGGCCGGTCTTATCGACAACGATCCTGCCGACAATGCGCGACAGCACATTCGCGAACATGGGTAAATCTACATAAGTGACGGTCAACTCGCCGCGGCCGTTGAGCCGGATGCCTTCGCCCTGCATCGGACGCTCTTTGCCGGGCGCTGCCGCGGGTGCATCAGGCAGTTGGACCGGCGGCTTGAACGTGGACTCTTTGAACTTCGGGCCATTCTTCGCGACGACAAGCGCGTAGATAGGCAGGTCTTTGGTCTCGTGACTTAACACGAGCTTGAACCGATCTGCTAAGAGTGCCTGGAGCATTTTCCTGATCTCCGGCATGCGCTGATCGGGCGGAAGTTTGTCAAGAGCAGCACCGGTGGCCTCGTCCGGTTTGGCATCGATTTCATAGCGCTCGGAATCGAGCCAGGAAGGCGCGCCGGAGATCTGTGAGTCTTTTACGTCGTACGCCATCTCGATGAGCATCTTGACGCTGATCGTTCCGTGGAATTTGCCGCCTTGTGCCATCTGCACAAAGAATTTACCGGCGGTGTCGGCTTTGGCCGGTTTGATGGAAGCCACCTCGAATTGGGGGCCTTTCGCTTGTTGGGATTGTGGCTGATCTTGCGAAGCGTGCAGGAGGCCGATGGTCAGAGGCAGCGCGATCGCGGCGATTCCGGCCGCGGTTAAGAGTAATCGCTTATGTAAATTGAGACTCATTGCGCCCTGGCCGGTCATGATGCGGACAATGCGCTTCTTGAGATCGGAACCAGTCACGCCGGCGACACAGGCAACCGGCGACGAAAGATAGAACTGGCAGACCTTGAGAATGCTTTCGGCATAGACGTTGGGTTGATTGCCGAGCCGAAGCACCTGTTCATCGCAGGCGCGTTCGCGCTCTTCAAGCAGGCGCGCGCCGATCCACCACACCAGCGGATGGAACCAGAAGACCGCTTCGATCAGCATATGCACCGCGGCGAATAGGTTGTCGCGGCGCCGTACATGACAAAGCTCGTGAGCCAGGATCGCTTCCAAGTGACTCGATCCGAGATGGAGGCTGATGCCGGCGGGCAGCAACAGAACGGGCCGGAAGATGCCGAAGATGCCCGGCTCAATTCGAGACATCGAAGAGAGAACTCGAACCGGAGCTTCGATAGGTACTGGCGTGGCGCAGCGGACGGCTGCGCGCGTGCGCAGCCAGGATCGGCCCCAGCGTGCCAGCACAACGAGGAAGCCACAAAGCCAGAGCCCCAACAGAATGGCCGGGATCGGGTTCGAGGCCGTGGCTGGCGCGGGAGTCGATGCCCAATCCGCGAAAGTAAACGGCTGGCCGATCTGTGCGACGGATGCGGGAATGGTTGGGCGAGCGACAGGCGTTGCATCCGGCCATCGGAACAGGCCGCCAATGGCGACAAACAAGGAAAATGGGACCAGAAATTTCAATGATGCGATCAGCCAAACGACATAGCGTGTCTGTGCCCGGTTCTTGCGCAGCGCGACGGCAAGCAACGCCGCCGCTAGGGCAAACAGCGTCGACTGCCAGAGATGATTGAGGAATGGGGTCATCGCGATTTCTCCTTGTTTTCGAGTTTGCGAAGCGCTTTTTCCGCTTCTTTGACATCATCCAGAGTGAGTTTGCCCGATTCAATCAGATGAGCCATGACGGGCTGCGCACGGCCGCCGAAGAGGCCGAGCAAATCGTCGATTAAGCGCCGCTGGGCTGCGTCGCGCGATATGGCGGGTTCGAAGATATGGAAGTTTGCAACCTTGCCGGCCCGCCGGACCGCTCCTTTTTCTTCGAGGCGATAGACGGTGGTTTGGATGGTTGTGTAAGCGGGGCGGCGTTTTTCAGGAAAGCTTTCCTGGATCTCCCGAATGGACGATGCTCCGTGCGTCCAGAGCGCTTCCATGATCTGAAACTCGAGCCTGGTGAGCTTGGTTTGTGGCATTTACTATGACTGTTTGTGATTCTACTATACTTGTTTGTGTTGTCAATAGCGGAGGCGAATCTAATTTTCCGACGGGCGCTCGACGTGCTGAATCACGAATACTTCCATGGGCGATTTCTGGGGCTCCAGTTTCAGGCCAAGCTGCTCCTGTACCGCGGTGAAAATAGAAGGCCCGGATGATTCGGGCGGAGGTGGGGATGCGCCGTCCATGCCCGGGCCTTTTCCGCCGGGCGCGGTCGCGCTTTGTGCTTCATCCGGTGTCCACTTCAGGGAGAAATCGTATTTGCCGGTGAGTCCGGTTTTATCTATGACGGGCCGGCCCACAAAACGGGAAAGTACATCGGCGAACAGCTTCATGTCCGCATCGGTTTGCGTCAGTTCGCCGCGCCCGTTCATCCAGACGCCTTGCCGCTTGCCGGCCGGCGCCTCGCCCGGGCGGGGTGTGGTGTCGGGCGATGTTTCTGGCGGCTGGTACGTAGATTCGTGAAACTTGGGGCCGTTCTTCGCAACAACCAGGGCATAGATGGGAAGATCCTTTATCTCGCGCGCGACAGTGAGTTTGAATCGATCTGCCAGCAGACCCTGCAGCATCTGCATAAGCGCCTTCTGGCGTTCATCGGGAGATAGTTTATCGAGCGCGGCGGCAGTCGCTTCGTCCGGCTTCGCGTCAATATCCCAGCGATCGGTATTGAACCACGACGGCGCGCCCGTGATCTGAGAATCTTTCACGCCGTAGGCTTGCTCCATCAGAAACTTCGCGGTAACACCACTCACCACGAATCTGCCGCCCGGCTGGATCCTCATCATGATCATGTTCGGGGGAGATTTCATGGGTTTGACGGAGGCCACTTCGAACTCGAAGAGCTTTTGTGGCTGACTGGCGCGGGCTTGCAAAACCAGCAAGAGGAGCGCGGTTACCGTACCTGCGTTGCGTTTGTTCATTGAACCCCGTTTAGCTTCCCCTTTTGACGTATGGAAAAGAAAAAAGTTTTGACGCTATATTCGATGGCGGAGACAGCAATGAGCCATCTTTATTCCCGGCGCAAGATTTTAGTCACGGTGACCGCCTGCGGCTTCGGCGCGGCGCTTGTGTTCGGTATCGCACCGTTCATCCACGGGCAATCTTCGCAGCAGCCGGCGGTAGCATCGGGCGCGGCGGAAACGATTGAGATTGACTCTTCCGCACAGACGACGCCATTCCCTCACTTCTGGGAACAGATGTTTGGCTCGGGCCGTGCGAATCTCAGCCTGCGCGAAGACTGGCGAAATGATTTACGCACCGTCAAAAAGATCACCGGCTTTCAATACGTCCGGTTTCACGCGATTCTTGACGATGAGAACGGCGTCTATCAGGAGCAGCACGGCCAGCCTGTCTACAACTTCTCCTATGTCGATCAGATCTATGATGGCTTGATCGCAAATGGAGTCAGGCCATTTGTGGAGATCAGCTTCATGCCGCGCCAGCTTGCCGCGAATCCCGCGCCGCACCCGTTCTGGTATAAGCCGCTGCCATCGCCTCCAAACGATCCGGCGAAATGGTCAGCGTTCATGCAAAGCTTCGCCGATCACCTGGTGAAGCGATACGGCAGGCAGGAGGTGGAGCAATGGTACTTCGAGGTCTGGAACGAGCCGAATATCGATTTTTGGGACGGCATTCCGAAGCAGCAAACTTACTTCGCGCTCTACGACCTGACGGCGAACGCAATCAAGAAAGCAGATCCGGCGCTGCGGGTGGGAGGCCCGGCGACGGCGCAGGCAGCCTGGATTCCCGAGTTTATCGAGCATTGCACACAAAGCCATGTTCCCTTCGATTTCGTATCCACGCACGTTTACGGCAACGATACGGCACAAGACGTATTTGGGCACGCCGAAAACATCCAGCGCAGGGACATGGTTGCGCGCGCGGCAAAGAAAGTCTTTGATCAGGTCAAGGGCTCGGCCGCTCCCAGCACGCCGATTATCTGGTCCGAATACAATGCCACTTACATGAACCAGGTGGAAGTGACCGACAGCGCCTTCATGGGCCCGTGGCTCGCGAATAATATCCGCGAGTGCGATGGCTTGACCGCGATGATGTCTTACTGGACATTTTCCGATGTTTTCGAAGAACAGGGAATCGTCAAGACGCCCTTTTATGGCGGCTACGGGCTGATTGCCGAGCGCGGCATTCCCAAGGCGGCATTCAATGCCTTCGATCTGCTGCACCGCTTGGGCGATCGGCGCCTTGCTGCGAAGTCCGAGAACGCGCTGGTCACGAAGCGGAAAGATGGCACGATTGCAGTTGCGCTTTGGAACTATGCCGAGCCGGGGGAAAAAGTTCAGCCCAAGACCTTTTATCTCAAAGTGAACGGAGTAACCATTCACCGGTACCGCATGCAAAGAGTGGATCCGGACAGCGGTTCGGGGCTCGGGGCATGGGAGGAGATGGGCAAACCGGTTAGCCCGACGCTCTCCCAGATCCAGCAGTTACAGCAGGCTTCTCAGATGGAAAAAGCGGTGGAAGAACCTTCGGGGAAGCCGGTCGTTCTTGGCGGCCAGAGCCTTGCCGTTCTGGAGCTGCGCTAATGTCCGAAACGGCAAGGCCTGACTGCTGCGGAGGAGCTACTTTAGCTGGACGGTTTATCGCGATGCCGACAACTGGCCCGCCGGTTGATACGGAGTCCAGTTGCTGGTGGTGTTCCACCACTGGTTGATTTTCGCTACGACATCGTTGTGATTTTGCTGCACGGTCTTATCGTAGGAATCGATTTGCGCCTGCAGCGATTTGGCATCTGCCGAATGCGGCCGGTTTTCGTTGCCGTAAGTGGCAAGCGCCTTGCTGGCGGCCGTGAGGGCGGCATGAACTTCTGTCCAGTTGCCTTTTTCAGCGGCGGTGCGCGCCAGAATCAGGTTCTCGCGAGCGCGCGCCAGCGGCATATTGGCTTCCACGGACTCTATACTCACGCCTTGCTGGACGTCAGAGAGGGCCAAATCTGCCTGCTTTAGATCGTGCCGCTCAAGCGCTGCTTTGGCAGCCTGCAGATTTGTCTGCGCCACTTTTGTGCTGACTGCGACATCGGTATAGTCGCCCGCCACCTGGTGGACGACCGCGGGCTTCTGGTTCGCGGCTGCCGCCTGCCGGTTGGCGTTGTTCGCACGCGCGTTCTGCTCGGCAATTACGGGCTGCAACATGGAAATGCTGACGAATTCCTGATAAACGGGAATCATGGTAGCGCCGTTTGACCGCGCCTGAATATCACGTAGATCTGCCTGCGCTTGCTCTACATGGCGCAGAGCTGAATTTGTGTTTCCGTTCTTTATGTCGACTCGCGCCAGATTGGTCTGGTCGAGCATCTTACCGGCTAATACCGAAAGATCTTCTTTGCTGCCGGCTGATTGGACGCTTTGCTTTGTGGGATTTGCATTCAGATGCGATGCACAGGGAACACACAACAGCGCTGCTCCCAAAAAAATGCTAAGCCGCCTCATGTTTCGTTTCTCCTATTTGCCTTGCGATAAATCACATAGGAGAGAATTTATTCTCCCAACTAATTAGACTGTTCAAATAATCGGGTGTTACGAGCGCGGGGCATAAGTAAAAAATCGATCTGGAACAAAAATCACAGCAGTTGCGTTGCTGCCGCGAGTTGCTCAGTTATTAAGGGTGAAGTTGACGATGATATCGGTGACTACCTCGACCGGTACGCCATTGAGTATCGTTGGCCGGTATTTCCACTGCTCGATTGCCTCGCGCGCGGCTTCGACCAGCAAGGGATGGCCACGTACTAAGCGCAAGTTTTCGATATTACCTTCCTTGCTGATCAATGCGGTGAACTCGACGGTACCCTGAACGCGCGCAGACTTTGCGAGGGGCGGATAGATGGGCATCACTCGATGGACCAGATTAGCTTCTTCGAGCGTGCGCGACACGCGTACGGGTCCCTCGGGGCTCTTCTTCTTTGGCGCCGGCAGGACAGGTGGAGGCGGAGGGCCCGGGACGCTGCCAATCACACCGGTGAGCCCCAGGCCCAGTGCATTATTGGAATCGGACGCGGCGGCCGCTATTCCGATATCGGGAGCGGACGAAAGCTGATCCATCATGACGATCTTTTTCGGAATCGACACCGGAGCATAGAGTTGGTGAAGTTGAAGACTGCGGGTCACCACCTTAGGCAAGGCTTTCGATTGCGGCGGCTCTTGCACAGGCGCGCGAGGAGGAAGCGGGGCGACCAGCAGATCTTTGAATACTGCCGTTGGCAACGCCTCGGTGTAGATCAAGGGAATAAGAACGAGTATGCAGATTGCACTCGCCTGAAGTAACACTGAGAATGCCAGAGTAAATGGCGTCTTAGTCGATTCCGAATCGGGTACGAAGGTTTGCTCGAACATGGCGTCTCAGTTACTGGATGAGACACCGAAGGAGCTCGTCGGGTTCCCCGGCCAGGAGCGGTACTTACGAACCGCGCAAAAGAACTATCTGGGCTTAACGACGCGGGTGTTGAAGGCGAGCACGCGGCGAGGCTGGGTATCAATTACCGGCTTGGCGCGTAGCGGGCGCTCCTGCAGAATCAATTCGCTGGCCTGTACCAGCGGCTCTGCATGAAACCAGCGTTGGAAGGCGGAATTGCAAAACAGATTGCAGAGGGAAGCCAGAATCATGCCCTGGTGATGGGACATCCAACAGCGCACGAGCGTGTACTTGCGCGGCATCAGGACGCGAGAGCGGAACGAAGTGTAGTCGGCAGATTCATAGAAGCCATAATCGGCGAGCCACTTCATGCGCTGCTGGCGCCGAAGATTCTTGACTGCCATGGCGGGGTCGATGACCAGCGCGAGGGCGGTGGAATATGGCGAAACGACAAGAGAGCCGGCGCGGGCCACGTTTAAGGCGAGTCCGGGCACGCCGAAGGCCGCATATTGATAATTGCCGAATTCATCGGTTTTGCTATACGCCGATTCGGAAATGCCCCAGGGAATGCGGCGTGCCCAGGCATAGAACTGCTGTACACGAACCGCAGCCCGCACCGAGCGGTCGAGCAAAGTGTTGGGATGAGAGCGCATCCAAATCACGGGCATCAGGTATTCGAACATGGTGCCGGTCCAGGAGATGAGAACGGTTTCGCCTTCGCAGACGGTATGCTGGCGGCCGAGCCGGAACCAGCTATCCTGCGGAGCGTGTCCTTTGGCAACCGCGATAAAGGCGGCAATTCGAGCTTCGGAGGCGAGCAGATCGTAGCAGGAGGCCGAGAGCTTTTTGGCCGCCACATCGTAACCGACGGAAAGAAGCCGGCGGCGCGGATGAACCAACATCTTAAAATCCATCTCGCGAACGAGGCGGGCGCAGTCGTTGGCGATTTTTAGAAGGCGCGGCGAAAGATCGCCACCATTGTCGTCGGGCTGTGTTGCTTTACTGCGCAGCGCAAGGCAATGATTTTTCAGGCTCCAAAGCGAAGCGGCCAGGTTACCGCTATCGACGCTGGAAATAAAGTACGGCTCCAACGGGGCAAGCGTGATGTTGTCGTACCAGTTGAGGAAATGCCCGAAGTGACGTGGCAAACGTTGCATCGACGCAAGCGTGCGCTCGGTCAAGGTAACAAATTGAACCAGGTCGATATAGCCCATTTCGAGAGCTGCCTGGCGGGCGTTAAGAAGAAAGCCCAGATTAGTAGGAGACGAGCGTTCAGCAATGCGATGAGGCTCTTCCTGGACGTTGTCCGGAATCAGCCAGTTGTTCTTTTCGGTGCTGAATTCAGCGAAGTAGCGCCAGGTGCGTTGGGAGATGTCGCGCAGAAATGCGCGTTGGGAAGCAGACAGCTCAAAATCTTCCGTATGCGGCGAGCGGTTTAGCCACAAAGACAGCAGCTTCGAGCAGGTCCAGGCGATTACAAACGGAATAGCGCAGGGCGCGGCGCCAGGACGGAAGAAGGAGGCGATTCCGATGGGAATTGCCACGACCGGAACCCAATCGAGATAGATATCGACGGGAGTACGTTTGCGAAGGCCCAACTCCGCTTCGGTGGCAGTTTCCCATTCGAGCAGCCGCGTGTGCGTGATGGTGCTGCGAATAATGGTTCGGATGATGGCATCGAGGGCGACCAGCGTCTGGTGGGCAAGGAAAGCGATATTGAGCGCGATGCTCACGTGAGATCGCGCAAAATCACCGAACGATTCCTGAGCTGCCAGCTTGCTGCGATTCCAGGCAGCGCGCGTGAGAGCAAAAACGAGCCGCAGATAAATAGGCAGGAAGAGAAGGCACAGAGTAACGAGCGTCCAGAAGCGCGGGCCGCCGGGAAGAAAAAACCATCCGCAAACCAGCAGGGTGAAAGTTGCCGGCTCGATGAGGCTGCGGCGCAGATTGTCGACGATTTTCCAGCGCGAGATGAGCGAGATGGGATTGCGAACCAAGTGCCTGGATTCATCCGGCACGCGATTGAAGATCCAACGGACAATCTGCCAGTCGCCGCGCAGCCAGCGGTGCTTGCGGCGATTGTAAGCGCTGTAGTGCGAGGGGTAATCGTCAATGACTTCGATATCGGAAGCGAGTCCGGCGCGGGCATATGCGCCCTCAATCAGATCGTGACTGAGGAGGGCGTTGCGTGGGAAGCGGTGTTCGAGCACCTGCCGGAACGCATCCACATCGTAGATTCCTTTGCCGGTGAAGATGCCTTCCCCATATAGATCCTGATAGACGTCGGAAACAGCGCGAGAGTAAATGTCAAAGCCGGTCTGGCCGGAGTAGATGGCAGCCAAACGAGAACGCGTGGACGAATGCACGCTGATGCCGACTCGCGGCTGAAGAATTCCGTAGCCTTCGACGACGATGTTGATCTCGGGATCGATCAGCGGCCGGTTCAGCGGGTGAGCCATGGCCCCAATCAGGCGATGCGCTGAACCTCGCGGCAATTCCGTATCGGAATCAAGCGTCAGAACGTACTTGATAAACGGAAGACGCGACATGTCGCCGGCCTTTACCGGAAACGGATCGTAGACGTTGCGCAGGAGCTGATTCAGATCCAGCAGCTTGCCGCGTTTGCGCTCCCAACCCATCCAGGCGCCCTCGCGCGGGTTGAAGACGCGGTGACGATGAAAAAGATAGAAACCGCCAAATGGTTCTTTTGCATACTTGGCGTCGAGCTCGCGAATCAGATTGACTGCCAGCTCGATGCGCTGGTCTTGTTCTTCCGCCGGTTCGGAGGTGTCGGGCAGGTCGGTGAGCAGCGCGAAAAAGATGTTGGGATCGCGATTTACCAGGTAACGCACTTCCAGATCGAGAACGAGCTGGCGAATCTGCTTTTCGTTAATCAGAAGAGTTGGAATGGCCACCATGGTTGCGCAGGCGGCATCGACGCCCTTGGAAAAATCCAGTTTGGGAAGAATGCGCGGCCGGAGGACGGTTGTTACCAGATAATTGACGGCTTCAACTGCGGCCTGGGTGGCAGGCAGCAGTAGCAATAAGGCGCCGAAAACGAGCCCCCAACCGCCATTGGCCGTGCGCACCACGCTCATCATGAGCGAGACGACGGTGATGAGGCTTAAAAATTCGATCCCGATGATGTAGATCTCGTCGGGAAATTTTCGAAAAAGCCGCTGTACCGACTGGCTGAGCGGAGGGCGGTAGCCGATCTCGCGCAGCAAATCCGCCGAGCCGATGTCATCCATCAGGTAATAGCCGGCGTGTTTGAGGCGCGCGCGCAAGGCTTCGGGACTCGAGATAGGAGGCGATGCATTGGCGGCGCGCTTGACGGCGCGGCGGGCGAGCTCGATCTCGCTGACATCGGAATGGCCGGCGATTTCTTCGATGAGCTGGCGATAGAGCTGGCGGCTTTCGAAATCCATGCGCGGATAAACGCCCGATGGGTCGAGCAGCAATGTGCGATGCACGATGGAAAGTTGCTCAATCGTCTCTTTCCAATCGACTTCGCCGAGCAGGCGGAACGAAGTCACCAGCAGAGGGATTTCGAAGCGCGGCGCATCCAGGCCCTGGGCTACGAACGCGTCAAGAGCTTTTTCAGCGCGTATGGTCAAAGACTCAAAGATGGCCAATTTGAGAGCCGGCAGCATGCCCCAAAGCTCAGCCAGGCGCAAGGGCTCAATCTCCTGGACAGCTTCGAGAAACGATACGAAACGCGCCTCGCTCAGATGGTTGCCTGAGGCTTCGAGCAACCCACGCGCGAGCACGAGACAACGCGGAACGCACTCTTCAGACGTAGTGCGAACGCAGGGCAATCTGGCGAGCGATTTTGTGGCGTCGTTGAGGTCCCGGATTTCGGTGCGGATGAGGCGCAGATTGTCATAGAGCGTGCGAATATCTTCGGTTGGCTCACCCGATTCGAGGTGGTACAGGCGGCGCTCGAGTCGGTTGAAGCGGCGGGCTGCTTCGCGAAAACGCTCGCGAGGTTCGGGCGACTTTTTATCCGGCAGCCAGGCACAGGAGCGGGCGGTGCGGGCAGCAATCTCGCGCAGGTTGGATTCCTCGGAGGCGTTGAGCAGGATTGAAGCCTCGGGGTCTTTGAGATGTGGAGAAGGATCGGCCACTTGTTTCAAAATCTAGCGATAGCTGGATGCCTGCAATTCGAACATCTCGGCATATCGGCCACCGCGCATCATGAGCCGGTCATGACTGCCCTCTTCGGCGATGGAGCCGTTTTCCAGAACAATAATACGCTCTGCCATCCGCACGGTTGAAAAGCGGTGCGAAATAAACAAGGCCGTTTTGCCTTCGGTGAGATCGTTGAAGCGCCGGAAGACCTCGTATTCAGCGCGGGCGTCGAGCGCCGCCGTGGGCTCGTCTAAGATCAGAACCTGGGCTTCGCGCAAATAGGCTCGCGCCAAAGCGACTTTCTGCCATTCGCCACCGGAAAGATCGACGCCGCCCTCAAAGCGGCGGCCGAGCATCTGCTCGTATTTGTTCTGGAGGCGATTGATGACGTCCGCAGCCATGCTTTTTTCGGCGGCCTCTTTAATACGGCGCATGTCCGGCAAAAATTCCACCCGTCCCATTCCGATGTTCTCTCGCGCGGTCATCTCATAGCGCATGAAGTCCTGGAAAATGACGCCGATCTGGCTGCACAGGTCTTCCATGTTGTAGTCGCGCAGATCGACTCCATCGAGGAGAATGACGCCGGAGGTGGGGTCGTACAGGCGGGTCATCAATTTGACGATGGTCGTTTTACCCTGGCCGTTTTGCCCGATGAGAGCGATGCGTTCACCGGCTTCCAATTTGAAATTCAGATGGTGCAACACCTCGCGCGTGCTGCCCGGATAGACAAACGTTACGTCCTGAAATTCGAAGCCGTAGCGGATGGGACGAGGAGCGGGAATAGCGTCCGGCTTTGACGTGACAGAGGGACGCATCTCGAAGAATGCCAAAAGATCCGTGAGGAACAACGCCTGGTCGGCAATGCTCGACAGTGTGGAGAAGATTTGCGAGATGTTGGAAGAGGCATTCAGAATGGATTGAGTGAGGAATGAAAGCGTGCCGATGGTGTATACGCCGATGGCGGTTTCATAGATGACCCAGACGTAAGCACCGTAGTAGCCAGCGGTGCTCAGCAGCGAAAGCAAAGAGACAGCCCAGAGGCGGCGGCGAAAAAGGGCGAGATTTTCATCGAAGATGGCATTAGAAATTCGGGTGAAGCGATCGGTCAGGTAGCCGCTCAAGCCGAAGAGTTTTAATTCCTTGGCCGCTTCCTTGCTGCCGCCGAGTTGGCGCAGGTAATCAAGCTGGCGCTTGGCGGGAGTTTGGCGGAAGTTTTTGGCGTAGTTGAGAAACGCGAAGTGACTTTCGCCGAGAAATGCCGGAACGAGGCAGACGAACAGTAGCAGCAGCAGCCAGGGAGAGAACCAGAGAATAGCGGCAGATAGAGAGAGCGTGGTGATGACCTGCTGGAACAGGCGCCCCATCGATTGAATCATTCCCAAGCGGTCGGTCGCCTGCACGCGCGCGCGTTCCAGGCGGTCGTAAAAGACGGGATCTTCATACGCCTGCAGATCTAATTGCGAAGCGTGCCGCATAACCTCGATGCTTACGTGACGGGTGTAGCGATCGGCGAGAACGGCATCGTAGTAGTCGATCAGGCGGCCGGCGAGATTGCCAACGACCGCTAGAGTAAACTCCAGAGCCGCCAGCCACCAGAGATGGTTGGCGGAGGCGTTGAAGGTGGTGGCATGGCGAACAATGGCCGTGATGTTGTCAATGATTAGCTTGGCGACATAGGCCGTGCTGACGGGAATGAGGGCGGCGATAACGCGATAGAACAGCCCGAAGAAAACGACGGCTCGTCCGGAGCGCCAGACAATGCCGAGTACGGGCGGGATGTTCTTTAACGCGCGCAGGCGGTCACGCCAGGGCGCCGCCATTGGTTGTTGATGATTTTCTGCCACGCTCACCTAACCAGCGCACCCAGGGCAGTTGCTGCCAGCCAGACGCGATAGTGGCAAGCGGCGCACACACGTGTGGCGGGTTCGATGCCGTACAGCGTGTAGACTCCGGAAACGGGCTTTGCGTTACGCAGCCGATAGCGCCGCCTCACCAGACCCGGCAGGCGTTGGCGCGCATCATGGGCTGGCCGACTTTGCAGCCAAAGGCTTCTCCGAACTGCGGCAGATCGGCCACGACGCCGTTGATGCGAAATTCATCGGGCGAGTGGGGGTCGGTGATGGCGTGCATGCGTTTACTTTCGGGGCGCTGATCGCCACAGGCCCACTGCGCCATACCGACGAAGAAGCGCTGATCGGGCGTGAGGCCGTCCACCGGCTTCAGATCCTGTCCCGCCGTAGCATGTTTCCAGGCCATATAGGCAAGCAGCGTGCCGCCGATATCAGCAACATCTTCGCCCAGGGTTAGGCTGCTGTTGATGTGGATATCGTCGATCACCACATATTGCGCGTATTGGTTGCGCACGCAACTGACGCGCTCCTCGAAGGCTTTTGCGTCGGCGGGCGTCCACCAATCTTTCAAATTGCCCTGAGCATCGAACTGCCTGCCCTCGTCGTCAAAGCCGTGCGTCAACTCGTGACCGATGGTGGCCCCGGTATCGCCGTAGTTCGGGGCGGCGTCCATTTTGGGATCGTATAAGGGCGGCTGCAGAACTCCTGCGGGAAAATTGATGTCGTTCATTTGCGGGTTGTAGTAGGCATTGACAGTGGGTGGCGTCATGAACCACTCGGTGCGGTCGACCGGCTTGCCGATCTTGGCGAGCTGGCGTTTTTCCTCAAACTCGGATGCCCGCGTCACATTGCCCAGAAAATCGGCTGGATCGATCTTTACCGAGCTGTAATCGCGCCAGCGGTCCGGGTAGCCGATCTTGTTGACGATGGCGTGCAGCTTCAGAAGGGCCTGCTGTTTGGTCTGTTCGCTCATCCAGGTCAGGTCCTTGATGTCGCGGCCCATTTCGTCTTCAATTTCCTGGGTCATTTTCACGGCAGCTTGCTTGGTTTGCGGCGAAAACGTGCGTGCAACGAAGACCTGGCCGAGCGCTTCGCCGAGTTGCCGGTCAACCAGCCGGGTGCACGTTTTCCAGCGCGGCGGCATTTGTTGAACGCCGCGCAGGTAGTGGTCGAAAAACTCGAAGTTTTCGCGCACGAAGGCGGAGGAGAGGTATCTTGCCTCGGAGTTCAGCAGATGCCAGCGTAAGTATGCTCGCCAATCCGCCAATTTATGGCTACTCAACTCGCTGTTGAGAGTGCTGAAAAATTTAGGTTCGGTGACATTTACTTTGTTGAATTCGGGAGCCTGTATGCGTGCCAGATATGTGTCCCAATCGAAGCCGGGAAGCAAGCCGCGCAGTTCGGCGCGCGTATAGCTGTGCTTCAGGTTGTAAGGATTGCGCTTTTCCACTCGCGTCAGGGATGCTTTGGCGAGGTCCGTTTCAATGGCCATGACGGTTTGGGCGTCGGCTTTCGCATCAGGCTCGGATTCGCCGATCATTTGCAGCATGCGGGCGATGTGCTGAACGTAGCGGTCGCGAATTTCCTGCGATTTCGCATCGGTTTTGGTGTAGTAATCGCGATCGGGCAGGCCCAGGCCACCGGCCGCTGCAAAGGCAATCTCCTGGGATGAGTTGTCGAAATCCGGGTCGGACCCGAAGCCAAAGAGCACGCCGCGATCAATGCCTTGGCGGTGCTGGCCGCCAATGTATGCGGCGATGGCGTCAACTGATTTCAGGTTGGCAATCTCAGACAGCATGGGATCGAGCGGTTTATAACCGGCATCCTCGACGGCCTGTTCATTCATACAGGAATGAAAATAGCCGCCGATCTTCTGCTCGTTGGGCGTGCGCGTGCCGGCTGCGCTCGCGGCTTGCTCGAGAATGCCCCAGAGAAAGCGCTGATTATCGTTAGCGAGCTTGCTGTAGACATCCCAGCGGTCCTGATCCGGCGGGATGGGATTGAGCTTGTTCCAATTTCCACACGCATATTGGTAGAAATTTGTGCATGGATCGGCTGAGCGGTCCATAAATTTGGTGTCCAGGCTGGGCGTGTAGGGCAGGCTGGTGAGCGGCGTATCCTGGCTTAGGACCGGACCGGCAGCGGCCAGAGCCAGCAGGAAAAGAAAACAAAAGCGCATGAATTCGATTGTCCCAAGGGCGGCGTGAAGCCAGGAAGTTATGCGGCCGTTCGCGTGGCTTCTTCCACCCAGGCCAGATACTTCCCGGCGCCTGCGACGACGGGAAGGGCAATGATTTCGGGGGTGTCGTAGCTGTGGAGTTCCGTGATGCGCTTTTCGAGCGCGGGGAACTGCGCGGCGGTGGTCTTGAACAGCAGCAAAATTTCCCTGGACTGCTCGACCGCGCCTTGCCAGCGATAAATACTATGAATCGGGGGCAGCAGTTGCACGCATGCGGCGAGGCGGTCTTCGATGGCGGCCCGAGCAATTTTCTGCGCCTCTTTGCGATTCGCACAGGTTGAAAGCACAACAACGGCATTTGACATAGAAAAATTTGGTTTTGTATGGACCTTTACGTAAAACAAGTTTATAAAGATATGTAAGGGTGTATCTGTCCCACTTGTTACGTTCGATTCTTCGGCCCTTGATGGTGCTTGCCATTCTGGCTGGCCTGGCAGCTTATGCAACCATCATGCTGCGCGGACCTCAGGGGCTTAGTGCGCTAGCTGAAAAGCGGCGCGAGATTCAAAAGCTGGAGGAGGAGAATGCCAATCTCCGCCACGATATCGAAGCCAAGAAGCAGCGTATCGAGCGCTTGAAGAACGATCCGGGAACGCAAGAGGTGGAGATCGAGAAGCGACTAGGTAAAATGCGTCCCGGCGCGACCGAGTTTCGGGAGTTGGGGCGGCATTTGACTCCAAACGGAGCAGCGCCCGCAGCTGCGCAAGAGACGAAACCCGCGCAGAGATAGACGGTTGCCGCTAGGGTTCAAGCGCCCTCGTCCAGAACTTTGGGTACATCGATTCCGAGCGCGGTCGCGAGATCGTGCTGGTGGTCCTGCTCCTGCAGAATAATTTCGCGTAGCTGCTCTGCCAGGGCGTAGTGGCCGAGCGCTTCCGCCTGACGCACGCGCTTCCGGTACGCCTTGATGGTCTGGGTCTCGTTGTCCAGATCGAAGTGCAGCATGTCCTCGGCCTTATCCGACAATTTCACGGGCTTCGGAGTGGCATTCGGCATGGCGCCCAGATAGTCGATCTGATCGCTGATGGTGAGTGCATGCTCCAACTCGTCGTGCGCGTGCTTTTGGAGCTGAGCCGCTATGCTCATCCATTGCGCACCTTTGAGCGCGTTGCTATATACGACGTAGGCAATAATCGCCTGATACTCGCGCGATAAATCTTCCTGCAATCCCTGGATAAGGTCTTGTAGCCCAGAAGGGCCGGTTTCGGGCATGATACTCCTTCGAGTTATTCCGCTAAAGCGATTTCAGTGTAACCCATCGGGGCGGCGCGACCGGATAGCGGGAATGTTCAGACTTGAACAGCGCTACGAATGGTTCGGGCGATTTCATGCAGGGCATCCTCTTCGGCTAGCAGCACGCGGTGGGGGAGCCAGAAGGAATCGCGAACCATGGCTTCGGCGGCAGGGCAGGGCATGACGCGGCAGGGAACGCGGCTGTAAACCGCATTTTTGTACAGCGGGTGCGGGTAAAAGCTGTTCGGCACACCTGCCGCCGTGAGCGCACGGCGCACTCGGCCGCAGCAAGGGGGATCCTGCAGGCGAGCGCTGAGCAAGTACCACGAGTTTTGAGTCACCTGTTCGGGCTGCGATTGCCACTGCAACTCCGGCAGGTCTGCGAGCAGATTCTTCAGCAGCCGAACATTTGCGGCGCGCAGCTCAATCTGCTCCGGCAGACGTTCCATTTGCGCCAGTAGAACTGCGGCTTGGAAGGCTGTCATGCGAAAGTTGGCGCCCAGAATCGGGTGTTCGTAGAAGCTACGGCCGGGTATGCGGCCGCAGTTGGCAATGGAACGCGCGCGTCCGGCGAACTCCGGGTCGTGGGTGACCAGAATTCCACCTTCGCCGGCCGTCAGTACCTTGCCGTTTTGAAAACTAAAGGAACCCGCCAGCCCGAAGCTGCCCACGCGGCGCCCGTTCCACTCAGAGCCTTGCGCGTGGGCGGCATCCTCCAGCAGGAGCAGATTGTTTTCCTGGCAGATTCGCGACAACTCGTCGAGGCGGCACGGTGTTCCGCCGAAATGAACCGCCATTATCGCTTTCGTATTGGCCGAAATGGCTTCGCGGGCGCGTTCGGGATGGATGTTAAAAGAATCGGGCTCGACATCCACAAAAACCGGTGTGGCGCCGGCGCGCGATACTGCCGTGGCGGTGGAGATAAATGAGATTACAGGAACGATGATTTCATCGCCAGCGCCGATTCCCAACGCTGATAACGCCAGCTCCAGGCTGACCGTGCCGTTGAAGACGGCAATGCCGTGGGGGCAATGTTGAAATGCCGCGAAGCTATCCTCGAACTCTTTTATATAAGGATGGAAACCGCCCCACTGCTCGCTCTCAAGCACGTTGCGGAGAAGCTCTGCCTCGCGCTCGCCGGCTTGTGGCCACTGCGGCAGATGGATAGACATGGGCTTTGCTAAATCGCGCACAACGGGCACCAATCGCCCTGTGGGCTCGGTTACTCCATGTTCGCGCACAACGGGCACCAACCGCCCTGTGCGCTTGGTACTCCATGTTCGCCCCTAATCTCGCGCCGGGCATTTAAACTGAAAAAAATGCCGTCCGTGTATGAAGAGCGTAAAGACGACCTGGAGCGTTATGAATTCATGCTGGGCCGAGAACGAGGCAGGCTGGCGGTGACACTCGATTGCATCACGGATGCGCTGGTATTGATAGGGCAGCATGGCGTCTATTGCCAGAGCGTGCGCCAATTGGGCAAGCCGGCCATGGATATCCAGCTCATCACCAAAAGCCTGACCGATGCCAAAGAACTCATCACGAGCGTGCTGGAGGCCAAAGGCAAGCTCACAGACTCTGCAGAAACGGATTAGAGCGCTTCTCTCTCGCGATGGTAGTTTCGGGGCCGTGGCCGGGGATGACGGCGGCATCGTCCGGCAAATTGAACAGTCTGGTCTTGATCGAGGATAGGATCTGGCGCGCGTTGCCGCCCGGAAGATCGGTCCGGCCGATGGAATCGCGAAACAGCGTGTCACCCGCGATCAGCTTGTTTTCCTGAGGAATCCAGATACTTACGCTGCCTTGCGTGTGGCCGGGCGTTTCGAGGATGTGAAATTCGGCCGCGCCTAATTGCAAAACGTCCCCTTCTTTGGCGGGCGCATCTACTTCCGTTCGTTCCGGCGTAGAAACTCCCAGCCAGGCGGCTTGCAGCGGCAGCAGATCTAATTGCTCGAAGTCGCGTTCATTCATGTAGACCGGTGCGCCGGTCAGGGCGCGCAGCTTGCTCGCGCCGGCCACGTGGTCAATGTGCCCGTGCGTCACGATAATGGCTTTGACGTTCCATTGATGCCGCTCCAGGATCTGGCGTATCCTGTCGATTTCAGCGCCCGGGTCGATGACGATTGCTTCACCGCTCTGCTCATCGCCGAAAATAGAGCAATTGCACTGCAGCATCCCAACAGGAAGGATCTCGTGAATCATACCCGGATGCTCGCTTCCTGATTCGCTCCGGCATAGAGAATTTGCTGATATTCGGCCGGCAAGCGCGTGGGCCGCCAGTCGCGGGAAAGCCAAAGATGGCGGCTCGAAGCCTCCGCCAGCCGTGTTCCGCAGCCAGCCAGACGAATTTCATAGCCAAACTCGAGGATGCGCGGATTTGCATTGAGCAGTTCCGTGGCGACGACGACCTCCTGGTCATAGCGCGCCGGATGCAGATAGCGGCAGGCGGTGCCGACCACCGAAAGATAGTATCCCTGTTCTTCCAGGTCCTTATAGTTGATGCCCAGCGAGCGCACGTACTCGACGCGGCCGATCTCCATCCAGATCAGGTAGTTGGCATGGTGGACAACGCCCATCTGGTCGGTTTCGGCGTAGCGAACCCGGAGTTTGGCCTCGTTCTGATGCATCTTCTAGTCGTAGCAGACGCGCAGAAGGTGTTCGGCTGCCCGGTGCTGCGCGTAAAATTTGGACATGCGCGTGAAGGTTCTGTTTTTCGGGGTGCTAAAAGACATGGTAGGCACTTCGGAAGACACCATCGACGTGCCGGACGGCGCGACGCTAGCGAGCGTATTTACAACCTATGCAGAGCGTTTCGAAACCCTGGGAGAGAGGCGTCCGTCGATTCTATTTGCCAGGAATCGCGATTTCGCAAAGCCGGAGACGCGGCTGGCCGAAAACGACGAGATTGCGTTTCTGCCTCCGGTTAGCGGCGGCTCCGGGGAATCGCCGGGCGGCGGCTGTTTTTCACTCACGCGGGAACGGATCAGTTCGAAGGTTCTGGTGAATCAACTGCAGCGGCCGGAAGATGGCGCGGTGGTGGTGTTCGAAGGCGTGGTGCGGAATAACACCAAGGGTCGGCCAACCCTGTTTCTGGAATACGAGTGCTATGAATCGATGGCGTTAGAGCAGATGAAGCGGATCGGGGACGAGATCGCGTCGCAGTTTGCAATCGGGCGGATCGGAATTGTGCACCGCTTGGGACGCCTGCAGATTGGGGAAGTGAGCGTGGCCGTGGTGGTGACGGCGCCGCACCGGAAAGCGGCTTTTGAGTCAGCGTTCGAAGCAATCAATCGGCTGAAACGCGAAGTGCCGATCTGGAAGAAGGAGTTCTTCGCCGATGGCGCCGTCTGGGTCGACGGCGAATGGGATGAACGGCTGCTTCAAACGCCGGTCCGGAATGAAGTTGAGTAAAGCCGCAGGGCCGGTTGCCATCTTCCTTTGCGCCCTCTCGTCGGTAGCGATCGCGCAGTTTAAGCCGGCGGCATCGGCCGGCGGCGCGCCGGCCACGCCATCTCAAACGGGTACGGGGTCGCAGACATCGACGCAGCCTCTGTTTTCCGTCAAGGTGAACCTGGTGAGGCTGCTCGTTTCGGTACGCAATTCCGCCGGGGAACTGATCACGAATCTGGAGCGCCAGGACTTTCGCGTGCTCGATAGCGGTGTAGAGCAAACCATTGCCGTATTTGAGCGCAATACCTCAATGCCGCTTTCGGTGGCGGTCATGATCGACACCAGCGGCAGCACACGGGCAGATCTGCGCTATGAAGTCGATTCGGTGCTGCGGTTTATTCCTACGCTGCTGAATGCCGGGAATCCGGACGACACGTTCGCGCTGTTCAGTTTTAACTGGCGCGTCAATCTGGAAGCCGATTTTTCGCGCAGCTTTAAACGCGCCGAACACGTGCTACACGCGCTGCGCGGAGAAGGCGGCACTTCGCTTTACGACGCGATTTACCTGGTGAGCGATACTCTTTCAACGCGCGAAGGCCGCCACGTCATGGTGGTGGTGACGGACGGCGGCGACACCACGAGTTACAAAAAATATCCGGATGCTCTGGCGGCCGCACAAAGGGCCGATGTCGTCATCTATCCCGTGGTGGTGATTCCAATCGCCGGCGATGCGGGACGGAACACCGGCGGAGAACACGCGCTGGCGACTCTGGCTGCCTCAACCGGAGGCCGTATCTTCAATCCCGACAGCTACGAACACCTGGATAGCGCGTTCGCCGATATTCTGCGCGAACTACGGACGCAATATCTGCTGGGATATTACCCACGCGGCGTGCGCGAGCAACCGCGTTCGTTTCATCCCATCAAAGTGGAAGTTCCCAATGCGCCAGTCCGCATATCGGCTCGCAGCGGGTATTACGAGCCGTAGCAATCGCTTTCGGGCGTCCGTGTGTTGAACTGAAATTATGTCCAACTATGTGGATGCGGCGATCGAAATCGCGCGCGAGGCAGGACAGGTGCTGCTTGCTCATCGCGGTGTCGCCTTTGAGCTCAAGGGCGATTACGATCTGGTGACGGCGGCGGACCGGGCCAGCGAGCAGCTCGTCATCAAGCGCCTGCGCGAGAGATTTCCGGGTCATGGCATCGTTGCCGAAGAAGGGGGCCGCGCCGAAATGAATGCAGAGCTCCGCTGGTACGTGGACCCGCTTGACGGCACGACTAATTTTGCGCATGGGTATCCGCTATGGAACGTCACCCTGGCTCTGGCCTTGCACGGCGAGGTGATTGCGGGCGTGATTTACGACCCGCTGAATCGTGAGCTGTTTGCCGCTGAAAAAGGGGGCGGCGCACGGCTGAACGGGGCTCCGATTCACGTCAGCAAGACGCGAAGTTTGAACGATTCGCTGGTTGCGACCGGCTTTCCCAGCCGCAAGCGGCATCAAAACGTCAACATTCACTTTTACTATCAGCTTGCGATGCTGACGCATGGCGTGCGCCGGGGCGGGTCCGCAGCGCTCGATCTGGCTTATACGGCCTGCGGGCGGCTGGAAGCATTCTGGGAGTTCGGCCTGAATCCGTGGGACATGGCTGCGGGAACCCTTTTGGTGCAAGAGGCGGGTGGAACGGTCACCGGGATGGCGGGCGAGCGGCTGGATCTGCACGGCAAATACGTTCTGGCCGATAACGGCCGCATCCACGAGGAGATTCTGGATCTGTTTGCTGCAATTTTTCGCGGCGAGTATCGGTATGAAATGCCGGCGCTTCCCGCGCCCGAGTGGGAGATGCAGCATGGCTGAATTGCCTGCCGTCCCGCTGACGCTCGAAGGCGCCTGGATTCTTCACCAGATGTTCCGCATCCGGCGCTCGGCCTGGCGAAACCTGCCGGAATCGGAGCAGGAAGCGCTGGTGGAGGAAGCACGGCCGGCATTAGACTCGAACAGATCGGCTCTTTATTTGTTGATCGGGCACAAGGGCGATCTGCTGCTGCTGCATTTTCGCGATTCGCTCGAAGAATTGCATCGCGCCGAACTGTCGCTTGCGCAATCCCGGCTTTCCGATTACCTGGAACCCACACACTCGTATCTTTCGGTGGTGGAACTGGGGCTTTACGAATCTACTGCAAAGACGTATCAAGCCTTGCAAGAGAAAGGGGTGGAACCGCATTCGGAAGAATGGAACGCGGGCGTGAAGGAGGTGCTGGGACGGCAATCGGCGGCGATGGCGCCGCGCCTTTTTCCCGAGATTCCGGCAGCGAGATACATCTGCTTTTATCCCATGGACCGCAAACGCGGTGAGCAGAAGAACTGGTATCAGGTCCCTATGACGGAGCGGCAGCGGATGATGCATGAACACGGCCTGATCGGGCGCCGCTACGCCGATTGCGTGCGCCAGATCATTTCCAGCTCGATCGGCTTTGATGACTGGGAGTGGGGTGTCGATCTCTTTGCCGACGATCCGCTGGTTTTTAAGAAGCTGATCTACGAAATGCGGTTTGATGAAGTGAGCGCCGTGTATGCCCTGTTCGGAACCTTTTATATCGGGCTGCGCACCGATTCCGGCAATTTGCCCGATCTGCTGAAGAATTTCGGGGGCCACTCTCAAGAGTCCGGCAGACCGCAAAGTTAAATAAATCACTTGCGATAAACAACCGCTCCATGCCTGTGGATGTGGCTACCTATGACGCCTCCCACGGAGGCGCCGATTGGGATTCCATATATACGCGCATAGGCACGCCCTTCGGGATCGCTCGACTGCTGCCCTCCGAGGAAGCCCAGCAACCCACCAACCGCAGCACCGGCAACGGCCCCCACGATCATCTTGTTATGCTCAGGCATTTCCAGCCGAACTTCCCGGACCTGATCGCGCAGAAACACAAGTCTTCTAGTGATCTGCCCGATGTCTTTATCGCAAGTAAGCTCTAAATCCGTAACTTTGACCAACTCGCAATCCTGCCTTGCCCGTTTGACAACGCTGATCGGTGTCCCGGGCGCAAGTTTTTCCAGATCCTGCCATTGATTCCTCTGCGCGCGCGCAGCGGCAACCGAGCTGTATGAGAGAGCAATGATGCCAGTCCATCTCCAGATCATGGCCGGATCATAATCTGAAAATTCAACACCCGAGGGGTGAGCAAAGGACACTTTCGAAAGTGTCCTACGCCCCGTAAAACCGTTCGTAGGCTTTCAGGCCGGCGATCGCCGCATCGGACACAAGCTCGAAGACGATCTTATGAATACGATCCGGAATTGCAGCCGCGGTGAGGACATCGCACACAACCGCCGAACTGGCCGCGAGACCACGAGTCCACCCCTCCACCTTGGTATCGCGAAACAGCACCGCTTCAGGATGGTATCCGGCGGCGGTCAACACCGTTCGCGCAATGTCAAGGAACCCGGACCAGCCCGACGCGATGACGACCAATACCTCCGGCGGGACTGGAAGATATCTGGCAAGTGATCTGCCAACTGACCGCACTTGCAGCGCCACAACCTCTGTCCCGGCCGGTAAAATCGCACGCAGCTCCGCGTGTTTACTCGGTAGCGTCACGAAAACCGAGTCGCTCGCGAACGGGCTAAGTTTGGCTGCCTCTGGTTCAATACAGAGAACTGCCCACGCCAGCGACTGGCGCAATTCCTGACAAACGATGGCCCGTAGGCCCTCATCCGGGTGAACGAAGATAAAGCGCCGCGGGCGCAACCCGAGCCAGTGATCCAGCCGCGTCCGGGCCGCACTCGCCGTAAGCCCGGCAGACCGCGCTCCGCGTAGAAAATCAAGCGCGAGCCGGTCCAAGGCCTGCAGTTGAAGCTCGCCGCTGCTATTCTGCCTGGCACGCACATAAACGCCGCTGCCGCGAACGGGCTCCACCCAGCCGAAATCCTGTAGTTGCTGATAGGCCGCGCTGACCGTATTCGGATGAAGCTGAAAGCGTTTGGCAAGAGCCCGTGTACTAGGCAAGCGTCTCCCCGGAGCCAGTTCACCGCTGGCAATCGCCAGCATCAACTGGGTAACGAGCTGATTCCGAATCGAAATAGTACCGTCGCGAGCAAACCAAAGCTGCACGTCAGCAAGAATTGTATAAAGTGTAACGAGACTCTTAGCCGGTTGAAGCCCTCAAGGGCGGCGCTTTCATTGCTCCGGCAGCGCGTTATCGCCCATCCGCGGGCAGCTCCTGGTAAATACACGAAACACAAAGCCCGACGTTCGGAGTGTTACGCTTAGAATTCGAAAAATGCGTACAGTCGACCTCATTCGCCGCAAACGAGATGCCGAAGAACTCGCTCCCGAAGAGCTGCAGCAACTGATTGACGGCTATACACGCGGAGACATCCCCGACTATCAAATGGCCGCGTTCCTGATGGCTGTTTTCTACTCGGGCATGACCGACCGGGAAGTCAGCGCCATGACCGAATCGATGATGAATTCGGGCTCCATTGTTGACCTTTCGTCCATTCCCGGCATTAAAGTTGACAAGCATTCGACGGGCGGCGTGGGCGACAAAACCAGCTTGAT
Source organism: Terriglobia bacterium (assembly GCA_021324185.1). GTDB lineage: Bacteria > Acidobacteriota > Terriglobia > Bryobacterales > Bryobacteraceae > Bog-105. The sequence continues at coordinate 30,247 of JAJPJN010000010.1, forward strand.
TGCCTCGCCCATAGCCGCGGCATCAGGCGTGGTGGTGCCGATGATTTCGGGGCGCGCTTTGGGGCATACCGGGGGTACGCTCGACAAACTCGAATCTATTCCGGGCTTTCGAACCGATCTCAGCATTGACGAGTTCCGGTCCCTTCTGGCCGAGCACAAACTTGCATTCATCGGCCAGACGGAAGAGATCGCGCCTGCCGACGGCAAGCTGTATGCGCTGCGTGATGTCACTGCAACGGTGGAATCTATTCCTCTGATTGCGTCGTCCATTATGTCCAAAAAGCTCGCGGTCAGCCTGGATGCGCTTGTTTTGGACGTGAAGGTCGGCTCCGGTGCTTTCATGAAAAAGCAGGTGGATGCGCGGCGGCTGGCACAGATGATGGTGGGGATCGGGCGCCGGCTCGATAAGCGCGTTCAGGCGCTGATTACCGATATGAATCAGCCGCTCGGCTACGCTATCGGCAATGCGCTGGAGGTGATGGAGGTTTCACAGACGCTGCAGAACGTTGGGCCATCCGACCTGACGCGTATTTCGCTCGAGCTGGCCGCGCGTATGATCTATCTCGGGAAGATCACCAAGACTCTGGACGAAGCGCGGGAAACGGCGCAGGCGAAATTGCTCGACGGCTCCGGCTATCGCAAGTTGAAGGACGTAATTCAGGCCCAGGGTGGGGATCCGCGCGTACTGGACCGGTTCGAACTGCTGCCGAACGCCACCGGAGCGCAGGAAATCACGACCAGCCGCGGCGGTTACGTTAGCGGCATCGATGCGGAATCGATCGGGCAGGCATCGGCCATGATCGGCGCCGGCCGTAACACCAAGGAAGACACAATCGATCCGGCCGTGGGTGTCATTCTGGAAGTCAAAGTCGGCCAGAAGATCGATCCGGGCAGCATTCTCTGCCGTATCTATTACACCAGCGAGGAACACCTGGAAGAGGCAGCCGAACTTGTTGAGGACGCCTTCCGCATCTCGCAGCAGCCGGTTGAAGAGCGCGACCTGATCCTCGAAGTGGTCAGCTAGCCGAAACTGAATGGCGAGATTTGACGGGCTCGTCGGGCTGGTAGCCATCGTCCTTTGCGCCTATCTGTTTTCAAAGAACAGGCAGGCGATTCAAAAGCGCATCGTGATTTGGGGGCTGGCGCTGCAGTTCGCCTTCGCCTTTCTGGTGCTGAAAACGCAACTCGGGCAGGTCTTTTATGTAATCAGCCTGTTCGTGAACGCACTGCTGAACTACACGCTGGCTGGATCTACCTTTGTTTTCGGCGACAAGTTGGGGCAGCGCACGCCGGAGTTCGGCGTCATTTTTGCTTTTCAGGTGCTGCCGATCGTCATCTTTATCTGCTCGCTTTTCGCGATTCTTTACTATCTGGGTGTCATGCAGGTGTTTGTCAAAGGCATGGCGGTTTTCATGCAGAAATTCATGGGGACCAGTGGCGCTGAATCCACCTCCGTGGCGGCCAGCATCGTGATGGGCCAGACGGAAGCGCCTATCACGATTCGTCCTTTTCTCGCCAGCCTTACCGAATCTGAACTCTTCACGGTGATGACCAGCGGCATGGCCCATGTCTCCGGTTCCGTGATGGCGGCTTATGTCGCCATTGCCGGTGTTTCCATCACGCATCTGTTAACTGCCGTGATTATGACTGCGCCTGCAACCATCATGCTGGCGAAGATGTTCGTTCCGGAAACGGGGAAGCCGCTGACGGCGGGCACGGTGAAAGTTGAAGTCGAAAAGCAGGGTGTCAATTTGATTGATGCGGCAGCGCGCGGAGCGGGAGACGGGTTGCATCTGGCGTTGAATATTGCGGGCATGCTGATCGCGTTTCTCGCCTTAATCGCGATGTGCAACGGGTTCCTCGGATGGCTGCACGGGTATGCACACTGGATTCCGCCTTCGATGCAAGCGATTCTGGCCGTGATCTTCGCGCCGATTGCGTGGGCCCTCGGCGTTAGCTGGCACGACTGCGCCACGGTCGGCAATCTTTTGGGAACTCGCATGATCCTGAACGAATTTGTGGCTTTTGTGGATCTCGGCAAAATCGGCGCCACGCTGCAACACCGCTCGTTTGTGATTGCCACTTTCGCGCTCTGCGGGTTTGCGAATCTCAGCTCCATTGCGATTCAGATTGGTGGTATTGGCGCGCTTGCGCCTTCGCGAAAATCCGACCTGGCCAGATTGGGAGTAAAGGCGATGCTGGTGGGAACGTTGGCCAATTTTATGTCGGCCTGTATCGCCGGAATCCTGCTGTAATCGAGACATGCGGGACGCCGCTCGACTGATTGAATCGAAAACTTCCATACGGCCCAAAGTGGGCGTCGTGCTCGGGAGCGGTCTGGGCGCGTTCGCTGATTCGCTGATCCGCTCGGTGAAGATTCCCTACAGCGAGATACCGGGCTTACCGGTTTCGACAGCGATCGGCCATGCGGGGCAGCTTGTGATCGGAACGCAGGGGGCAAATGGAAAAGCGGCAGTGGATGTGGCGGTCATGTCGGGGCGCTTTCATCTGTATGAAGGCTACACGCCCCAGCAGGTGGTTGCCGGTATCCGGCTGTTGGGCCAGTTGGGCGTGCGCCGCGTCGTGCTGACGAATGCTGCAGGCGGAATCAATCCTGACTATGCGGAAGGCGCGCTGGTTCTGATTTCGGATCACATCAATTTACAGGGCGCGAATCCGCTGGTGGGCGTGAACAATCCCGAACTCGGCCCGCGCTTTCCGGATATGACGGAAGCCTATTCGGCTGGACTGCGGCAAATTGCGCGTGACGCCGCGGCCGAATTGGAAATCGAGATCTTTGAAGGCGTCTATGCCGCCATGTTGGGCCCGAGCTATGAAACGCCCGCCGAGATCCGGTTCCTGAAAACGATCGGCGCCGACCTGGTGGGAATGTCCACCGCGCTGGAAACCATTGCCGCGAACCAGATGAATATGGAGGTGCTCGGCATCTCCTGCGTGACAAATCTGGCAGCGGGATTGAGTGGCCGAAAGCTGAGTCATGCGGAAGTTCTCGAAATCGGCCGGCGCGTCGCGTCCACTTTCATCAAGCTGCTGAGCGGAATTCTTCCGCGATTGGACTCAGCGGATATCGCATGACGGCATCCCGGGCTTTGGTGCTGTTCGACATCGACGGGACCTTGCTGCGCCGCGCCGGTCCGCATCATAAGGAGGCACTCATTGAAGGCATCCGGCTAGTGACCGGGATTACGACGCACCTGAACGGAGTTCCCACTTCCGGGATGCTTGACCGCGATCTGATTATTCAAATGCTGCGCGCGGCCGGTTACGCTGAGGCCGGCGCGAATGCCGCGATGAACGACATTATGACTGCCTGCCAGCTCGCCTACATGTCCAACTGCGCGCAGGATCTAAGGGCGGCGCTCTGTCCCGGCGTTCGTGAGCTTTTAGCTGAATTGAAAAACAGAGGTGCGGTCAACGGTGTGGTGAGTGGCAACCTGGCCGAAATCGGCTGGAAAAAGCTCGAGCTCGCCGGCTTGCGTCCGTATTTTTCAATCGGAGCCTTTGCCCAGGACGGCGCCACGAGAGCACGTCTGGCGCGGATCGCCTGGGAGCGCGCTCGCGACGCCGGCCTCATTGAACACAGCGCGCGAGTGGCACTCATTGGCGATCACATGAACGATATCGAAGCCGCGAAAGCGAACGGGTTTCAAGCGATTGCGGTGGCCTCCGGGTTAACCCCGGCAGAGGATCTTGCGCGCGCGGGTCCCGACGTGCTCGTCGAATCGCTCTGTGATCTGGATATCAACCGGCTGGCCGATGCCGCCGTTGCGTAGCCTGCGTCACAAGCTCATCAATTCGCGAAAAGCTTGAGCCTGCCGGCGCGAGACCTCGACGTCGGAGCCGTCTTTCAACTTCAGCCGCAGGCCACCCGACACGGACGGCTCGACGTTTTCCACCCAGCGCAGATTCACAATATGGCGGCGGCCGGTTCGAAAAAACGCCTGCGGGTCAAGCCGGCTCTCCAGATAATTGAGTGTCTTCGGGACCATCGGCCGGTGCGGGCCGAAGTAGAGGCGCGTGTAGTTGCCTTCGACCTCAAAAAGCCGCACGTCGGCGAGAGGCACGAACCAACAGTGCTCGCCGTCTTTGACGAATACGCGATCGGTCAGTTTTAGAACATCGCGGCGCGCAGCGCTTTCCTCCTTGCGCGCGAGCGTACGCCGGGCGCGGTCAAGCGCTTGGGCCAGGCGTTCGGGCTGTACTGGTTTCAGCAGATAGTCGAGCGCGTTCTGCTCGAAGGCGCGCGCGGCGAATTCGGCGTATGCTGTGCAAAAGATCACGACCGGCGCGGCATCGAGTCCGGCAAGCAGATCGAAGCCGTCGCGGCCCGGCATCTGCACGTCGAGAAATAACAGATCGGGATGAGTGGCAGCGATCAGCTTTTCCGCCTCGTCCGCTGTGGCAGCCTGCCCGACGACTTCGACATCGGGATGGGCCGTGAGCAGCCGTAACATCTCTGCTCTGGCGAGCCGCGAATCTTCGATCAGTAGGGCTCGCATGTGGGCTGCAAGGGAATTTCCGCCACCGCTGCCACACGGCGGTCTTCAGTGTTTTGAAGGCTCAGAGCCGCATTCGGGCCACACAACAGCCGCAACCTTTCCCGCGCGTTTGCAAGACCGAAGCCCGGCTTCGCGACTGCTTCGAGCGTCCCGCTGTTTTCCACGCTGATTCGCAAGCGACCCGAATCGTTTTGAGCCGTAATGACGATCTCGCCGCCCGCGGGCTGCTTCTCAATACCGTGTTTGATGGCGTTTTCTACGAGTTGCTGGATCATCATGGGCGGAACCATCACCTCCAGCGTATGGGGCGCAATTTCAAAGCGCCAGGCCAGCCGTTCCTCGAATTGCAGTTTTTCGAGCTCAAGGAAGGAGCGGACAATGTCCAGTTCCTGAGAGAGCGGGACGCGTTCCCGATTTCCGGATTCGAGGGCGTAGCGGAGCAATCCAGAGAGGCGCAGCAGCATTTCCCGCGCCCGCTCGCTGTCTTCGGCGATTAGGGAGCGGACGTTATTCAGGCAATTGAACAGAAAATGCGGGTTGATTTGCGCCTTGAGTGCGCGCAACTCGGCTTCGCGGAGGCCGGCTTCGAGCTCGAGGCGCTGCATCTCGCTGTCGCGATAGCGAAATAACCACTGAAACGCGATATAAAAGAAGCTCCAGGCACAGAACAGCACAGTCGAAGCGGCCGCGTAAACCCACCAATTTGCGCGCTGCTCGGATAGGGTGACCGCGCCGATGGCGACGGCGAGCGGAGTGACGACAACCTGGATGAGCACGGCGAACACGCACGATGCCAGACACAAGCGGGCAGCCAGTTTGCCCGCGCTGAGCTGTAACCAGCCCCTCGCGCGAATGAGAGCGCGCAGCCCGTGCGACGCAAACAGGTGCAACAGGGCGATGACGGGCTCTAACGCGAGCAGCCGGTTGTTATGGGCGTATAGCGCAACAAAGATAGATAAATAGCCGAAGTAGGCCGTCCAGCCAAAAACTTGCAGGCACCAGTACAAGACGCGCCGGCGCCTGCTCTCTCCATCCCGCTTAGTTTTTGATGAATTGGTCGATTTGCGCATAGAACCAATCGGGGGCATCAAGTTGGATGAAGTGTTTGGAGGTGTCGCTCAAGACGATTTTCACACCCTGCAATTTTTCGAACTGTTTGGAATAGAGGGCCAGCGTGCTATCGTGTGTCGCGCCATAGTTTTTGTACTCGATCCAGCTACCCAGCACGAGGACGGGCACCCTGATGTTGGCCATCTCGGGGCGTATATCGGTGGTCATGAGTTCGCTCATGGCCTCTGCAACGGTGTCGCGGTCAGAGGCGCTCTCGACCTTCATTTCACGCTCGACGTTTTCAGGCGAGGTGATCATGGATTCTAGGGTCTGGCGCTGCTGTTTTTCATAATCAGCCGCGGACCCGCTCGTGATCGACTGCCGTATGGAGGCGGCCATGTTTGCCGCGCCCTCCGGCGTGATTGACGGGTTCATCACCGCGGGTAAATAAGGCAGACCGTCGACGCTGATCACTTTTCCCGGAAGCGTAGGATACGTTGCCGCAAGCCAGAGCGCTAGGAAGCCGCCGAGGCTGTGGCCGATGAGGATGGGATGATCCAGCTTGTTGGTGCGAATGTATGCGGCGAGATCATCGCGAACGGTCGTGAGGTAATGATGATCTGCATCGATGGGTTTGAGGCCGCCAAACCCGGCGAGCGTGAGCGCGTGAGTTTCGAAGCCCTCGGCGTTGAGATGCGCCGCCGTTTCTTTCCAGACTTCGGCCGAGCACGCGAGGCCGGGAATCAAAATGACAGGTTTGCCGTGCCCCTCTACATCCACCGTGAAGGACGGCATCGCGCGTTGCGCCGCCGGCGCTTGCGTGGCGGCTATAGCGATTAAGCTGACCAGAACCAATGGAATGGATTTGCTATGTTTCATGCCCTTACGGTACAGCGCGGGGCTGGAGACGCAAAATACTTTTTGAACGAGCGGTCTGTTGGGCTGATGGACGGTTCGGGCAATGCACCGGTCGCTCTGCTTCTGCCGCCGAAGACTCGCTTGTTTCCGAAAGAGCGGCTTACTTCAAGTTACGTAAACACGCGCTATCTTTACAGCCTGGTGAACGTGCGCCTGGATAAGGATCGCCTGCGGAAAGCTCGCATTTGCGAAGCGATTGACGAACGCTTGGGGCAGTTAAACCGTTCGAGAAAAGCTCGCGATATCCAGGCGATCGTGGACCGCATTTTTGAGGAATACCCGGACCCTGCCGGTTTGTGGCCGCGAGCGTATGACGTGTATGATCCGAAAGCTGCCGGCAATGCCATCGTGAGGAAGTTGCGGCGCAGGAGTCAGTGATCGAAGCCTTCAGAGTGTGAGGTTGCGCGGCCTCAGTCATGCATTGCGATCAGGCGCTCGCGGTGGCTTCGCGCTGCTGTGACTGGAGCAATGATTCAATCTCGTCCACTTCGTTCTGGCTCAACCGGAATACCAGCGCGCCTGCGGTGCCGTTGACCTGATCGGCTCGGCGCAATCCTACAATTGCACCGGTGACTGCGAGATTGTGCAATGTCCACGCGAGCGCGACTTCAGCCGCGGTGTGGCCGTGCCGCTCGCCGATCTGTTTCAACAGGTCCACCAGTTCCAAGTTCCGGCTTAGCTGCGGTTCCTGAAAATCTTTATCGCGCCGGCGCCAGTCGTCGGGCGCGAGATTCTGCGCGCGCTCCTTCGTCATTTTGCCGGTTAACAGGCCCGCCCGCATCGGGGAATACACAATGACACCGATTCCGTTTTCCCGCGCAAACGGCAAGATCTCTGCTTCGGCCTGGCGCGCCAACAAGGAATACGGCGGTTGCAAAGAGGTAATCGGCGCAATATTCAGCGCGCGCTTCATCTGCTTCACGTTAAAGTTGGAAACGCCGATCCAGCGTACTTTTCCTTCTTCACGAAGCCGCGCCATCTCAGTCCAGCCCTCTTCGATATCGGCATCGGGCTCCGGCCAATGCATCTGGTACAAATCAATCTGGTCGACCCGCAATCTTCGTAAGCTGTTCTCACACTCTTCGCGGATCGAGGACGCTTTCAGGCAGGGGTAGATCTCTCCTTTGTCGTTCCAGCGGCGCTCACATTTCGTGAAGATAAACGGCTTGTTCGACATGCCGTGAACAGCTTTGCCGACAATTTCTTCCGAATGGCCAAGTCCATAGACAGCCGCGGTATCGATCCAATTGAATCCAGCATCTAACGCGGCGTGAATTGCTGCAATGGAATCGTTATCATCCTGCTCGCCCCAGGTGAACTTCCAGCCCGGGCCTCCCATGGCCCACGCGCCGACGCCCAACGGCGTAATCTCTAAATCGCTATTTCCAAGCGGCCTGAGTTGATTCATCAGTTTTTTGACGTCAATGAGATTAAAACCTTTTCAGCGATTCCGCCCAGTGGCAGGCATGCGCGACATTCGATTATGCCTCATGGGAAATCGTTACTCGTGCGAGATCACAACCGGACGCTGATGCCCCTCAGAACGAATCTCATATTCGAAATGCTGTCCGGGCGCGCACACTGGAATCGCGGAGCCACGATAAAATTCGAGCCCATACAGCCACTCGCGGTTCGTGCCGGCATCGCAGAGCGAATCTGATTTGTCTCGAACCTCGCGCCACAGCGATCGCGCGGATGCCAGCTTGTCCATGGCCGGGAATGCCTGCAGCTTCAAATAGATTCCTGACAGTACGACACATAAGACCAGAACCGTTCCAGCCCAGGAGCGGCGCGCCAGGACGAGCGCCGCCAGCGGCAACAAAATATAAAACCAGGCCGTCCGGCCAATGTGAATGGCCACCATCGACACTCTTCCGGCAGCCAGCGATGCCGGCAGCAATGCCGCCGCGAGCGGGATCAGGGCAATAAGACAAGCCGATGGCAACAGCCACCATTTCGATACCTGGACCAACGGCTTTTGTTCGAACTGTGCTCCCAAAAGCGCAAATAAAGGCGGTATGAGAGGCAGAAGATATCCCGGCAGCTTGTTGAGCGAGAGGCTAAAAAAAACAAATCCGAACACGAAGATGCAGATTAAAAACCGCCGCCGCTCATCCCAAGCCACCATTTTCCTGAAAAGAAAAATAAATAAAGGCGTCCAGGGAAACAAGGCTGCGAGCAGCACCGGGAAGTAGTAAAACCAGGGCTGCACGTGTTGCAGTGTGGGCGAATACAAGCGGCGAAAATGATGCTTCAGGAAAAAATCTTCGATAAACGGGTAGCCGTTGCGCACATAAACGGCGATGTACCACGGGAGCGCGATGAGGCCGGCAGCTCCGATGGCCAGCCACCAGTTCCGCCAGTGCCGGCGCAAAAACCAAAAAAATGGCAGCGCCAAAGCTAGCGGCACCAGGCCCTTCGCCAGCATGGCAAGGCCGAAGGAGATCCCGATGAGCACAAAGCGGCCGGCCACGTTCTTCACCAGGCGCTGTGGGGTGCATAAAGGCAAGGCAAGAAATAGCGCGAGAGAGAAAAATACCGCCAGCGGCAAATCGGTTAGTGCGAAGTCGCTATAGGCGAGCCATCCGGCTGAGGTGGCAAGCAGGGCGACTGCGATGGCCGCGGACTGGCGACCGAATTCGCGCTGGAGCAGTAAGTAAAGCGTCCAGAGAAACAGCAGGCTGAGAGCCGCCACAGGCAGCCGGCCTGACATTTCCGGTCCCAGCCCGGCGGCTGTTCCAACGGCAGTGATCCAGTATAGAAACGGCGGCTTTTCAAACCACGGCGACCCCCAGAGTTTCGGAGTGATCCAATCGCCGGAGTGGATCATGGCATGGCCGATGGCCAAATAGCGCGGCTCATCGGTCTGGAGCACGCCCACGCCGCTCAGATCATACAGGTACAGGCATGCCAGGCCGAACGCAATTGTGAGGAGCGGCAGAATACGGTGGAGCCGGGACAATACCCAGTATCGCGTGTGAAACTAAAAGAAATGCGACGAGTTTTTCCGGTGGCTTTTGCCACCGCCGTTTGCCTGCTGTTTTCGGCAGCGGCGCATGCCGATGTAGCAAAGTCGAAGATTGATAAGCAGAAGCTGGAGGCATACCTGCGTTATGCCGAAGCCATTTCTTCCAACGTCAAGATGGAAATGGACGACCCGGCGCCCAGCTCTTTTCCCGGCTTCCATAGTCTCGATGTTCATCTGACGCTTGGGTCTCAAAAAGAAGAAAAGCGGTACTACATCAGCGATGATGGCCAGCGTGTTATTAGCGGCGCGTTTTGGTCACTGAGTGAATCCCCGTTTGCCGATACCTTGAATCGTCTGAACACGGATGGGCCGTCATTTGGCGTGCCCGACGCCCGTGTCACCATCGTCGTGTTCAGTGATTTTGAATGTCCTTACTGCCGGGAGCTTGCCAAGAGCCTGCGCGCCAACATTCCGCAGAAATACCCGAAAGATGTTCGTGTGGTGGTAAAGAACTTTCCCATCGATTCCATTCATCCCTGGGCGCGCGCAGCCGCTGAAGCAGGCGCTTGCATGGCCAGCCAGAGCACGGGCGCATTTTGGGCCTATCACGACTGGATGTTCGAACACCAAAGTGTAGTGAACACGCAGTTTCAGGACAAGAAAGCCGATTTTCATGCCTATCTACGCGACACGGCGGCAGCTTTGGCACAGGAGCAAAATGTCGACCCCGCCAAAGTCAAAAGCTGTATTGATACTCACGCCAGCGCGGCTCAAGTCAACAAAGATATTGCGGATGGAAATAAGCTCCTGATCGCGTCTACGCCCACCTTTTACATCAACGGCCGCCCCATTGCGGGCGCCATCCCGTGGTCTTCGGTGGATACGCTGATCCAGATGGAACTCAATCGTCCAAAAGAGATCGGGATGCCCGTGGCCATGGCCGCGGGTAAATAATCCAGGGCTAATTGTGAAACTGCCTGATGCCGATACGTATGAAGAACGCGGTCCTCAGTGCGCGGTTCCAAGGGCTCTTGTGTGCAAAACCAATTGTCGGAATATATTAACCCCAGCATGAGCGGTGCTCCGAAAAATCCCGTTTCTTTTCGGCTGCCGCCGTTAATTCTGCACCCTTTTTCGGCGCCGGAAGACACTTCTGTCCTGATGGAAAGCTCGCGCGCCAGTCTGGCTTTGCAAGGTTTTTTGCCCGCCGAAGCAGGCAATTACGATCTTGATCAACAACTATTACGCGGGCGCTACGCAGAGCTTCGTATGCTCTATTACATCGGGAAGGACCTAATCCGATGGATGGATCAGTGTGCCGAAACCGCCGCTGCATCCGGCAGCTTTCCCGATATCCGCATCCGTCCGGAAACCTTCGCGATTGTTCTGGTGCAGCACGTTCCCGCTCACGTTCGGGCCAAACTGGAAGGCTGGGGTGTTCTGGATTTCTGCGCCCTTTTCCGGCGCTCGATTGGCCTGCATGCCATTTTTCAAGAGTTCCCGCCGGCGGAATCGTTCACACCCGAATTTTTGCGCCGCTATCACCGCCATCTCGATCAGTGGTACGAACACCGCCTCCGGGAAGCCGGCGCTCACCGGCCTGAGCCAACTGAGTTCACTTTCGATCTGTATGCTTCGGGCGAGTACGCACTCCTGCTCGAGCAGAGCTGGAACGCTTCTACTGATCCCCGCTGAACCGGGGTGAAAAGTCGGCCGCCGCGCGATTAATCGTCCGACCTGTCCGTCTTTTCCGCTGTACCTGCGAACAGCTTGCTCCCGGTCGGAGCTTCGCTTCCTCCGGCAGGCTCCTCTGTGACTTCCAGTTCTGCAATGTCTGAGAGGACAGCGGGAGTATCGAAATCCATCAGTGCACGGTTGCTTTCGTCCGGGCTAAAAACACCAGCGCTGACGAGTTTCGGTTCCTGCCGCCTTAACACCCAAAGCTGGTACTGTTTTCCTTCCGGCGGTTTGGGCAGATTTGAGGCCACGAATACCATTCGCGAACTCTCCACAATCAGCGCGTAGGCCGTAGAATCCGCTGCCGCTTCGCTGCCTTTCATGGCAAGAAAATGCACTCCGGGGCTGGAGAGCGCATCCAGCAGCTCGGTGTTCTCTTTGAGCGCTCTCTGTTCCATGTTGACCACTTCTTTGTACTGGTTGGCCTCCGCCTGGCTCTGCAGTAGCTGCTGGCGAAGTTTGGAAACAAGCGCGATGGCATCGCTATGGCCCGCATTCGAAACAGCGCGTTCCACTCTGGCCGTTTGCTCCTTCTGCTTCTCTAATTCGAGCTGGGTTTCGGCAACCTTCTGCTTGAGGCGATTCAGGTCAATGCTGATGCGCTCTGCTTCAAGCTCTCCGGATACTTTGCCCGCATACCAGGTGGCGCAGAACAGCAGAACTAGCGTCAACGCACCGGCAGTGAAGAGGAACCAGCGGCTTGACGTTAAGCCAGGCTGAGATGTTACCGCAAAATGCACTTTAGGGATTTACATTCGAGTATAGCCATATCCGAGGGAATACACGACCGATTTACCCGAAAATCGAATCCCCTGCTTGTAACCAGCGTGAACTTGCATACATCGAAAAGGCAGCATACCGCCGTTTTGCTGCCAATAGGAATGGGTCCTGCCTCCTTATCCAAACTGTCTCTTTTTGTTCTCATGGCTAGCTCTGTCTATGCATACTCCACCCAAACGCCGCAGGTCCGCAGCATAGAGGACATCGTTTATTCCCAGCCGAATGGCACGGATCTTTTCATGGATGCTGCTCTGCCGCAAGGCAAAGAACCGGCTCCGGCGGTGATTCTGGTGCATGGCGGCGGATGGGTGCAGGGTGACCGGCGCGTGGATGTCCGGCCGCTGTTCAAGCCGCTATCTGATGCGGGCTTTGCCTGGTTTTCCATCAGCTATCGCCTGGTCACCGACGTGACGCAATTCGGAGTTGCGATTGACGATGTAGAAGCCGCCGTTCGCTATGTGAAGTCGCACGCGGCCGAGTTCAATATTGATCCCGATCGAATTGCGCTGGTGGGAGAGTCCGCCGGCGGACAACTTGCGGCGATGGCTGTCCTGCGGGGTGGAGAAGCGGCTTCGGTCAAAGCAGTCGTGGCGTTTTACACGCCCACTGATCTGGTGAGCTTAATCAGGAACTCCAGTTTCATACCGCCACAGATCCGCAACTCTGTCGTGGGGAAGCCGTGGGAGCAGTTCGTGCTGGCGGGCTTGGCGCAGCTTTCGCCGGTGGAAAACGTGCGCCGCAACATGCCGCCGTTTTTGTTCATTCACGGAACCGAAGATTCTCTCGTGCCTATCGGTCAATCGATCGACATGTGTGATCGGATGCGCAAAGCGGGCGCGAGCTGCGAGGTCTTTCCGGTGAACGGCGCCGGGCACGGCATTCGCTGGTGGACAACCACGGAGCGGAACGTCGCGGGCAAGAAGATGGTCGGCTGGCTGGAACGTGAATTGAGCACATCCAATGTGCCCGTCGCCTGAGTAAGTATCAGGCTGCCTTCCGGCGTCTGCGCCAGGCTAGAGCGCCGATGGCCAGGAAACCGCAGCCGGCTAAGCCATAAACCGAAGGCTCCGGAGCCGGTGCAATGTAGCCGAATAACCCGTCTGTCTCGCCATTTATTCCAGCAGTGAAATACAGTCCGTTCGGAACTGAGCCGGAGCCGCCATTTGTGCGGAAATCCAACGCCCACAAACCTTGATTCACGATGGCAGTTCCGTTTCCGTTAGCCAGCGTTCCTAAGAAAGCTCCGGTCGAAGGATCGAATGCATTAATTGTGCCGTCACCAAAGTTGCCGACCAGCAGATCGTTGCTGAACTGCCCGAAACTGGCAGGGGCAAGAGTAACTCCCCAAGGCGCATTCAAGGCGCTGCCGGAGATCAAACGACTGACCAGATTCCCGTTGAGGTCATAGACGTCGACGTACCCAAGACCCGTGCCGGTGATCGGGCCGCGAGTGCCGACTTCAGCATATTCGACGTACAGATTGCTACCGATCAGTTGGACGTTGTATGGCGCATAGCCCGCGGGAAGCTTCGGATCGACAAATTTCCCCGCAAAGGTCGTAGAGTTCACTTGTGTGAAGGTATTGTCGAAGACGTTGATTCCGCCCCCGGTAGCGAAATTCGCCGCATACAGATAGTTGGCCGTCCCATTGTTTCCTAGGGCAAGGCCGGTGTATACGGCGCCAGGAGTCGTGGTGACCGCAGTGGCTGAGGTGCCCGTGGACGAGTTCCAGGCGTTGATTGTCCCGGAAAGCGTGTCGAAGATGAAGCTGGCAGGGCTGCCATTCACGACAAAGTTTCCGGCCCCAGCCGAATTTTGGACCTGTCCCGTTGGCCCTGCCGGCGGTGGAGTGGCGGGTGGAACGGTGACGGTGAGATTCAGCTTGGTGCCAGCGCCGGTATAAAGCGTACTCGTATCGGTCGCCTGATTCGAGACCCAAAAGGGGCTGGTTGCGCTGAACGACACGCCCCAGGGATTTTTCAGATTCGGGTCAACCGTGACAGCGCCCACACTACTCAGATCGGAAACCAGGTTTGTCTGCACGTACGAAGTAGCGAACAGGCTTGGCGACGAGAGCGCGGCCAAACCAGACAGAGCGAGCAGGGTGCGGAAATTCTTTCTCATAAGCCAAAACCTCGGGAGTTAGACACCCCGCCCCGAAACACATAACATGCTCACCCGGTGGTTTTACAAAAACAGTACGTTGCTTTGACAAACTAGTACTAGCAACGACGTCCAGCAGACGTTAGGACTTAACGGCGCTTACAGATTGCCGCGCCGGGCCTGCTCGCGCTCAATGGCTTCGAAAAGGGCTTTGAAGTTTCCTTTTCCAAAACTGCGGCTGCCTTTGCGCTGGATGATTTCGAAGAACAGCGTGGGCCGGTCTTCCACTGGCTTGGTGAAGATCTGTAGCATGTAGCCTTCATCATCCCGGTCGACCAGAATGCCGAGCTTCGCCAGCTCGTCCAGCGGCTCGTCTATTTTCCCGACCCGGGCGGTGAGGTCTTCGTAATAAGTAGTCGGCACGGAGAGGAATTCAAGGCCTTGCTGCTGTAGCCTGGTGACCGTCTCGATGATGTTATTCGTCGCCATGGCGATATGTTGCACGCCCGGGCCGCCGTAGAAATCCAAATATTCCTCAATTTGCGACTTTCTCCGCCCAACGGCGGGCTCATTGATGGGGAATCGAATGCGCTCATTGCCATTCGTCATCACTTTCGACATTAACGCCGAATATTCAGTCGAAATGTCCTGATCGTCGAAATGCTTAAACATTCGGAAACCCATAACCTGCTCATAAAAATTGACCCAGGTGTTCATCTGGCCCCAGCCGACGTTGCCGACCATGTGATCGATATGCAGCAGGCCCACGGGACGAGCCACAAGATCGGGACCTGCGACTGGAACAAAACCAGGCAGGAAGGCGCCGTGATAATTGCGCCGCTCAACAAAGGTATGAATGGTGTCGCCGTAGATACCGATGGCGGAAAATCTTGCTTCGCCCTCGGCATCTGAAGTGCTCCACGGCGCCTGAACGCTTTTGGCGCCACGAGCTGTGGTTTCACGCCATGCCGATTCGGCATCGTCAACCCAAAGCGCGATGGATTTGACGCCATCGCCGTGCCGGTACACATGGTCTGCAATTTCTCCACCCGGCTGCAATGCGGTTGTCAGGACAAAGCGGATTCTGTTTTGTTCGAGCACATACGAGACCCGGTCGCGGGTGCCCGTCTCCGGGCCACGATATGCAATCAACGTGAAACCGAGGCAAGAGCGATAGAAATAGGCAGTCTGCTTCGCGTTGCCAACATAAAACTCGACGTGGTCGGTGCCGTGGATTGGAAGAAAATCGCCGGCGGTCTGTGCCGCTGCTGTGTGGGGGTGTTCCGCTATTTGTGGCATGTTTCTCTATCTCTTATTCTGGCCGATTTCAATATACTTGGACCGAGGCACTGTGTATGCCGGTTTATTTGCGATTAGGCGAGATTCCATCCAAGAGACACAAGATCTATCGAAAGCCTTCCGGCGAACTGTATTCGGAAGAGCTCATGGGCAACATGGGGTTCGTAGGGCCGTCTTCACTGCTCTATCATGTGCGCCGTCCCACTGCCGTCCGGGCGGTAAAGGTGGTCCGGGAGATCAAATGGGAAGCGGCACCGCCCGAACCGCTTCGTCACAGGCACTTTCGCACCAAACAGCTTGCCAAGCCGGGCAATGCAATTACCGAGCGCGTACCTCTGTTGTTCAATAACGATGTTTCCATGGAGATGGTCCGGCCGGCCGAAAGCACCTCGGATTTCTATCGCAATGCGCAGGGCGATGAGATCGTATTCGTGAGCGAAGGCGAAGGGGTATTGGAATCTCCGTTCGGCAGCATCGTTTTTAGCGATGGAGATTACCTGTTGATCCCGCGCGGCATTCTGCACCGGTACCGTTTTGCTTCGGAAAAACGCCTGCTGTTGATATTCGAAAGCGCCGGCTATGTACGGACGCCAAAGCGCTACCGTAACGAGTACGGGCAGCTCACGGAAAACAGCCCGTATTCCGAGCGCGATATACGCGGGCCACAATCTCTCGAAACACACGACGAAAAAGGCGAGTTCAGGCTGATCGTCAAGAAGGCGAACACGCTGAACGAAATGATACTGGCTTATCATCCATTCGATGTGGTTGGCTGGGATGGCTTCTACTACCCGTGGGCCATCAATATCCGCAATTTTGAGCCGCGTGTCGGGCGCT
This sequence comes from Terriglobia bacterium, assembly GCA_021324185.1. Classification (GTDB taxonomy): domain Bacteria; phylum Acidobacteriota; class Terriglobia; order Bryobacterales; family Bryobacteraceae; genus Bog-105. Next base: position 46,459 of record JAJPJN010000010.1, read on the forward strand.
TCCACCTTCCGCCGCCCACTCATCAAACATTTGAAGGCGACGGCTTCGTCGTATGCTCTTTCTGCCCGCGGCCTTACGACTTCGATCCGGAAGCGGTTCCGGCTCCTTACAGCCATTCCAACGTTATGTCGGATGAAGTCCTGTATTACGCCAACTCCGAGTTCATGAGCCGGAAGGGAATCGAGTACGGTTCCATCACTCTGCATCCCGACGGCTTGGCGCACGGCCCCCAGCCGGGACGTACGGAAGCCTCTCTCGGGCAAAAGCAGACCAACGAACTGGCCGTGATGATGGATACGTTTCGCGGCCTGCATGTCAGCCAGGAGGCGGTCGAAATTGAGGATCGGGATTATTATTTGTCGTGGCTGGATAGCTAAGCCGGATAGCTGGCGGCAATGATCGATGAAACGCACGATCCCGGCCTCGAAAGCTGGGTAGATTCTGCGAACCGGCCCGGTTGTGACTTTCCCATCCAGAATTTGCCGCTCGGCGTCTTTCGCACGCCGGATAACGGCCAGCCGCGCATAGGCACGGCAATCGGCGATTTCGTTTTAGATGCAAGCGAATGGATTCGAGGCGAAACGCTCAATGGCTACATGGCGCTCGCGCAGCAGGAACGCCGTGAGATCAGACGGCAATTGAGCAAGGCGCTTGCGAAAGGCTCCGAGCGGCGGGAACTGATTCCGCAGGCGAGTTGCGAAATGTTGCTGCCAGCCGCGATAGGCGACTACACCGATTTCTACGCATCCATCCATCACGCGACGAACGTCGGGAGCATGTTCCGGCCCGATAATCCGTTGCTGCCAAATTACAAGCATCTGCCGGTGGCGTATCACGGCCGCTCTTCTACCATTGTGGTCAGCGGGACACCGGTTCAGCGCCCGAGCGGGCAACTGGGAGCGGGCGTCTTCGGCGCTTCCAAAGAACTCGATTATGAGCTGGAACTGGGCATCTTCCTGGGGCCGGGGAATCGTTTGGGAGAGCCGGTTGCGATCGAAGCGGCTTCGGAGCAGATCGCCGGTGTGTGCCTGCTGAACGATTGGTCCGCGCGCGACATCCAGCGCTGGGAATATCAGCCTTTAGGGCCATTTCTGGCAAAAAATTTTGCCACTTCCGTCTCGCCTTGGCTGATTACGTGGGAGGCGCTGGCGCCGTTCCGCGTCCCGCCCGTAGAACACGACACGCCCGTTCTTCCCTACCTGCAATCGCAATCCGAAACTGCGCTGGATATCACGCTTGAAGTCTGGTTGCGCGCTGCCGGAATGCCTCGGGCCACCCGCATCAGTTCCTCGCATGTGCGCGATCTCTACTGGACAGTGCCGCAGATGATTGCGCATCATAGCTCGAACGGTTGCGCATTGCGGCCGGGAGATCTGCTCGGCAGCGGCACGGTTTCGGGTCCGGAAAAAAGCAATCGTGGCTGCTTGCTGGAGCTGACCTGGAAAGGCGCCGAACCTCTCGAGCTTGCGCCGGGAATTGTCCGCCGCTTTTTAGAAAATGGCGATGAAGTAGTGTTTAGCGGATACTGTGAACGGGACGGTTTCCGCCGAATTGGGTTTGGTTCCTGTTCGGGAATGATTTTTCCCGGGCCGCAATAGGGAAAACAGTGCGTTCATTCTGTTACTTGCCGAGCAGTAAGCTCGTCTGTAGAAAGTAGAACTCGGTCCACGTTCCGACCGGCCTTGAGGTTAGTTTTCAAATCAAATTTGATTAAACAGGGGGCGATACAATTCCGCACATGAAAATCTGCGTGCTTGGCGGTGACGGCTACTGTGGTTGGGCTACTGCGCTTTACCTTTCGGCTAAGGGCAACGACGTTTCCATCGTTGACAACTATGCGCGCCGCCAGTGGGATTACGAACTTGGCGTTCAAACCCTAACACCCATACGTCCGCTTGTGGAGCGCCTAAGGGTCTGGCAGCAACTTACCGGCAGAACCATAGATCTGTACGTAGGCGATGTTACCGACTACGAGTTTCTCGCTTCGACGCTACGCGCAGCCGAGCCCGAGGCAGTTGTTCATTTTGCCGAACAGAGAGCCGCTCCGTATTCCATGATTGACCGCAAACATGCGGTTTTTACGCAGGTAAACAACGTTGTGGGAACGTTGAACCTGCTGTTTGCGATTCGCGAGCTTCAGCCCGATTGCCACATTGTCAAACTTGGCACGATGGGCGAATATGGCACGCCCAATATCGATATCGAAGAAGGCTATATCGAGATTGAGCACAAAGGCCGCAAGGATGTGCTGCCGTTCCCGAAACAGCCTGGCTCTTTCTATCACCTGTCGAAAGTGCACGACAGCCACAACATGATGTTTGCCTGTAAGATTTGGGGACTGCGCGCAACCGACCTGAATCAAGGGGTCGTGTATGGAACCGTTACCGACGAAGTCGCCTTCGACGAGGCTCTGATCAACAGGTTCGATTATGACGAAGTCTTCGGCACTGTTCTAAACCGCTTTTGTGCGCAGGCCGCGGTGGGGCATCCACTAACCGTGTACGGAAAAGGAGGACAGACGCGCGGATTCCTGGATATCCGCGATACGGTGCGTTGCATTGAGCTGGCGTGCTTAAACCCGGCAGCACCGGGCGAATGCCGCGTATTCAACCAGTTCACCGAGCAGTTTTCCGTTCTGGATCTGGCCGGGATGGTGCAGGCGGCCGCGCGCAAACTGGGCTATGAGGCGGAGATCGATTATCTTGCCGATCCGCGCGTCGAAGCCGAAGAACATTATTACAACGCCCGGCATTCCAAGCTAATTGATTTAGGCCTGAAGCCGCACTATTTGTCCGATTCGCTGCTGGATTCGCTCATGAACATCGCCATTCGATATCGCGACCGCGTGGATCAGACGATGTTTCTGCCGCAAGTGAACTGGCGTCGCGCCACTAACGAACGGCGGCGCCAGACCGCGATGGAATCGGCGGCTGTGGCGGGTTCGAAATTTTAGCTTCAGTTACCGGCCGAGCTGGAAGCCGCCGGGACTAACATACCGTCGCGGATGTAGTACTGGCCGCCGCGCCATTTGATGGTATTGCGGGCAAAGCTCACCAGCCACATGCCGAAAGCGAGTGCATCCCACACTGGCACAAGAAAAAGCTTTTTACCCAGTTCCCGGCGTTTCAGCCCCCAGACGCCAATCATCCAGGTCAAGCTCAACCGGAGGATGAGATAAGTAGCGATCATCCACGCGGCGAACACGAGGTCGTGATTAACGGCGACAGCCAAAATCATCCAAGGCAGCGCATTTGTGAACAGCAGTCCGAAATGTCCCCACGGGCGCATATGGCGCATGACAACCAACCAGCGCAGCCGCTTTTCCATCAGGTCGCTCATGGATTGGTAATCGGCCACGGTTTCGACCGTGTAAGGCGAGAGTTGAATCTCATATCCACGGCCGGCGATCAAGCGGCCCACCAGCAGGTCATCAGCCGGGCGATTCTCAATTGTTTGATAGCCGCCGAATTCGGCGAGGCGCGTCCGTGTGGTCGCAATTGTCGGGCCAAGAGCAAACTTCACGCCATCCAGTTGCCTCGCGACAAGCAGTCCGGCATAAAAATCGGAGATCATGCCGATGCTTTGCAGGTCTTCCACGAGATTTGTCTCGCCTGTAGATACATAGAGGCAAGTCACAGCGCCTATGCGCGGATTCGCTAGAGGCGCAATGGTCTTGCGCAGGTAATCGGGGCGCACCCGCACGTCGCTATCGCTGATGAGCAGATGCTCGTATTTGGCTTCGCTCGCCAGGCGCGCGAGTTTTGCAACTTTGTCATTGGCGGCTGTCCTGCCTGAACCATAGAGGACGCGAATACTTCGCTCGGGGAAATCCCGCTTCAGTCTTTCAATTACCGGCAGGATGGGATCCTCTGTGCTACCGACGCAAAAAACGATCTCATATTCCGGGTAATCCTGCCGGCAAAAACTGGCAAAATTTTCGTAAGCGTCCGGATCAAGGCCGCGTACAGGTTTTAAGTTACTGACCGGTGGCGTGAAATTCAGCTCTGCGGGAGCGGCGGACGAATACTTAAAGAAAATCCAGGCGCTATACAGCGCAATCCAAAGGTAAATAAAAGGAAATAGGGCGACTCCCAACAGAACGTGGACCGGTGTAAGAAGCATCGAACCTCATGGTTAGTAACGTAATCAAGTTAACTGCTATCCCGTGTCGCTCCCCATCCAAATGTAACAAATTGCAAGACTTTTCTCGAGGTGCGGTGAATTGCTATCTTGGAATCGTCAACGTTACGGATCGTTCTTGTCCAGCCCCGCCTATAAAACCTCGCCAGCAATCGAACTAGTTGAGCCGTCGAAAAGGTTGCAAGCTGTACCGCGGCGCTCTTCGGCTTATCTGTATTTACTCGTCATCGCATTTGCCGCCGCGATTTATCTGGCCTGCATCATTTCGCCGCCTTCTTTAATGGACGACGTTGATGCCGTGCAGGCGCAAATCGCGCGCAACATGCTGTCCTCAGGCGATTGGGTAACGGCGCGCCTGGATGGCGTGATTTATCTCGAGAAGGCGCCGCTTATCTATTGGCTCATCGCGTTCGCTTACAAACTTTTCGGCGTACATGACTGGGTGGCGCGCATACCGGTGGCGCTGGCGGCTATCGGCTTGGGCTGGTTGACAGCGGCATTCGGCGTTTGGGCGTTCGGGCGCCGCGCTGGTCTTTACGCCGGCTTGTGCATCTCCACATGCCTCGGGCTATTTCTGTTTACGCGCATTCTGATCCCGGATGTGATGATCACGTTCACCATTACACTGGCAATCTGGTCGCTTTTGCGCGTACTGGATGATGACGAGAAACATCCGCGGGTCTGGGCGTTTCTGCTGGCCGCAAACATCGGCTTAGGGCTGTTGCTGAAAAGCCTCATCGGCGCTGTTTTTCCCGTAGGCGCCGGCCTGTTGTATCTTTTGGCGACACGGCAGCTCTTCGTGCGGCGCGTGTGGAAACGCATCCGGCCCTTTAGCGGGCTCTTAATTGTTCTCGCTATTGCCGCGCCCTGGCACATCCTGGCGATACTGCGCAATCCGCCTTACTTCGATTTCACGATGCGCAGCGTGCCGGGCGAATATCACGGGTTTTTTTGGTTCTACTTCATTAACGAGCAGGTGCTGCGGTTTCTAAACCTCCGTTATCCCCGCGATTACAACACCGTTCCGCGACTGTGGTTCTGGCTGCTGCACCTCGTTTGGTTATTCCCCTGGAGCGTGTATCTGCCGGCTGTTGTGAAGCTATCTTTCCGCCCGCTGGACCGCGCGGGACGCGCCCGGCTGATGGCTTTGTGCTGGATCGGTTGCGTGCTCGTTTTTTTCACGTTCTCCACCACGCAAGAGTATTATTCGATGCCGTGCTATCCCGCTTTCGCGCTTTTGTTGGGATCCGCCATGGCGGCGGGCGGCGCGTGGATTCGAAACGGCACCAAACTTCTTGGCATCCTGGCGGCCTGCGCTGCCGTGCTGGGGATGGTGATTTTGGCCCTGGTTTGGAACACGCCGGCGCCCGGGGATATCGCCGGCGCTCTGACGGATCATCCGGATGTGTACACGCTTTCACTCGGGCATATTGAGGACCTGACGCTGAAATCGTTTGCTTACCTGCGCCTCCCCCTGGCGGTTGCCGTGATTGCGTTTCTGGTTGGCAGCATCGGGGCATTTGCCGTCAAACGTAAGAGGATTGGATTTCTGGTTACCGCGGCCATGATGGTGATTTTCTTCCAGGCGGCGCGACTGGCCCTGGTGGTGTTTGATCCCTACATGTCCTCGCGCCCGCTCGCCGAGGCGTTTCTGAAGGGGCCGGAAGGCGAGATGATCGTCGATCACCACTACTATGAATTTTCGTCCGTATTTTTTTATACCGGCAGAAAGGGATTGCTTCTGAATGGCCGCTATAACAATCTCGTATACGGTTCCTATGCGCCGGGCGCGCCGCCGGTATTTATCGATGACGCGAACTTCCGCCAACGCTGGCTCGAGCCGCAGCGCTGGTACGTGTTTGCTGAATTGCCGGGAGTGCAGCGGCTCGTTCATGTTGTCGATCGCAACGATCTGTACGTAGTGGCGATCAGTGGCGGGAAGTTTCTATTGACGAATCACCCGTTCACGGGAACCAGGCCGCTGCCCGCGAATATTGAGAGCCCCACGCTTTGAGTTGGACTAGTGATTTCCATTAGCGGGTCTAAATCAGATCACTCGTGACGGAGTGCTTCGATCGGGTCTATTCTTGTCGCGCGGCGGGCGGGAATTGTCGCTGCAAGTAGCGCAGCAAGTCCCATCACAAGAATGGCTGAAAACAGGATCGAAGGGTCGTACACGGTGATGCCAAATAGCATGCTCGCGAGCAGCTTCTGTATGCCAAGCGTCAGCGCTATTCCGGCGGCAATGCCGAGGAACAACAAGCGTACGGCTTGGCCGATAACCAACCAGCGGATCTGAGTTTGCTGAGCGCCAAGCGCCATGCGGATGCCGATTTCCGAAGTTCGATTCGCGACCTGATAGCTCAAAAGCCCAAAAAGAGCGACGCCCGCCATGAGCAGCGCCAAAAACCCGAAAGCTGCCGAGAGATATGCAAGAAAGCGGTTTTCAATCAGCGCATTATCAATTTCCGTGCTGACGGCAGTCAGGCGCTCCACGAATTCATGCCCGTTGCGTTCCACGATCCGCCGAAGCGAGCCGGCATCGAGTAAAGGAGTTCGCGTCTTGACCAGGAGCGCCGGGTAGCCCTGCAAGTTCTGGTGCTCCCAAAAATCAACGAAGGCAAGAAACGGCTTGGTGTCGTTCAGATCGGCCAGATTCATATCCATATCACGGGCGATACCGATAATCTTCAATCGCTGGAGATCGGGTGACGTTCCAATTCTTATGTGCTCACCGAGAACCGGATGGCCGCCGCCAAAATGACGAGCCAGCGACTCACTCAGAATGGCGCTCGCTTCGCCGGTCTTAGCTCCGCGTCGAAAATCCTCGCCTGCGATAAGCTTCGAACCAAGCGTTCTGAAGTACCCATCGGCAATCCCGACGATGCGGGCCTGAACGTCACGTTCTGCTCCTCCCTCCATTAACGCGACATCGGCCTGATACCCAGGGCTAAAGAATGGCGTTGTATCCGTAAAGCTAGCGGAGATAACGTTTGGAAGAGCCTCTATCTGTTCCAGTAAGCGGCGGTAATACGGCGCCGCCAGAGCGTTCCACGATACAGGATTGCCGTAACCTCCGGGACCTGGATTCAGGCGGGCAACCCAAACATTCTTCGGATTGATTCCAAAATCGATCTTGTACATGTTTCGCAGAGAAGCGCCAAATAATCCCGTACCCGTGATAAGGGCAAGCGTGAGCGCAATTTGAACTGTGAGCAATACTTTTTGAGCTGAGGTGTTGGGCGCAACAACTCCTCTTCCACTTTGTTTCAGGGCATCTGAGTTTGCGAGGTGTCGTACCTGCCAAATCGCGGCAGCGAAGAATATTCCGGCGACTGCCAGAAGCGTGACCGCTACGAATGCAACAACCCTGAAGTCAAAACCGATATGGAGGTCGAAATTGCCGAAGATCTGCCCGCCGCGGGCGAGTATCGCGCGCGCCGTTGCCAAACCAGCAAGAATGCCCAGCACGGCTCCAGTGAAACCAGAATTATGCTTTCGAGAACAAGAATGGCAATAAGATGCGTGCGTCCCGCGCCTAGTGCGAGCCGGATGCTGATTTCGCGCTGCCGGCGCAAGCCGCGGGCGAGCAACAAACTGCTGAGATTAATGCATGCCATTAACAGCATGGCGCCACAGAGGCCGAACACCGCATACAGAGGCTGTGCAAAGCGTCGGCGCAGGAAATAATCAAAACCGCTGCTGGCCGAACTCAGGCCGGCCGAGCGCGCAAGATATTCGTTACGGCTGGCTGCGGTGAAATGGCGGGGAACGCTCTGTTCGAGAATTGTCTTGCGTTCCGCCGCGATGCTTGCCAGAGCCTGTTTCTGAGAAATACCTGGCGCCAACCGGGCAAGCACGTTCACGTAATACGTTGTCCGCCGGGAACCGTCCGGCAGAAAGTCCGGCTGCTGCAGAAGGGGAATCATGATGGGTTCCGGAAAGCCGAGTAGCAGTCCGGTAAACCCTCTGGTGGTCACGCCAACGATTGTGAACTCGTCGGACCCGAATCGAATGGATTGCCCCAGCACATCGGAACGTCCTCCAAATTGGCTGTGCCAAAGCGAATCGGTAATAACAGCCACTCGTCCCGCGCCGATGTGGTCATCATCTCGAGTAAGTCCTCTTCCAAGCTGAACGGCAAGGCCCAGCGTCTGAAAACAGCCGCCTGAGAACGCCGCGAGTCCCATATTCTGCAAGCTACCCTGAATCTCAATCGCTTCATAATGTGTGGCAACGCCGCATGTGCCCTGAAAAGCCCGGCTCTTGGACAGCACTTCAAGCGCGGGGGAGAACAGGCCGCCTGTGTGGCCCTGTTTATCGGTCGAGAAAATTTGCACCAGCCGGCCGGGATCCGGAAGCGGAAGTGGACGCAAGAACAGCGCATCCACCGTGCTGAATACAGCAACATTAGCTCCAATGCCGACGCTAAGTATGAGGACGGAGATAAGCGCAAAGGCAGGGCTCTTGGCGAGAGAGCGGAAGCATTGCCGGGTGTTGCGGATACCTGCGTCGATCCAGCGCCCGCGATCTATCTCACGGCATTCCTCGCGAGTTTGTTCGATGGATCCGAATTCGATGCGCGCTTTGCGATACGCCTCCGCCGCGGACATCCCTTGCGCGATGTGCTTTTGTGCCTGGAACTCTACATGAGCGGCCAGTTCCTCGGCGAGTTCGCTTTCGTGAGCCTGCCGCCGCAGCAGCGCTTGCACATGCATCCTGAAGCTGCGCCATCGCATATGTCACGCCATCTTCAGCACCTTACCGATCGCCTGCGCGAACCGGGACCACTGATCTGTTTCCAATTCGAGCTGCTTTCTCCCCGCCGGCGTTAGATGGTAAAAACGCGCCCGCCGGCCCAGTTCGGAGATGCCCCATTCGGCCTTGATCCACCCTTGCTGTTCCAGGCGATGCAGCGCCGGATATAACGATCCCTGGTTGACCCGCAGCGTGTCGTCTGAGATCTGTTGAATCCGTTCGGAAACGGCCCAGCCATGCTTTGGGCCTGTGGCGAGAGTACGCAGAATGAGAAGATCCAAGGTCCCCTGCAGGAGCTCGATATTAGCTTTGCGCATTTGTTGTCGAACGCCTACAGAATACACCCGCTTCTTGTCGGATGTCAACAACAAGCTTCGCTGGTTAATGCCTGAAATGGCGAACGCCGGTAAACACCATTGCCAGCCCCAGCCGGTTAGCCGCCGCGATCACCTTTTCATCATTGAGCGAGCCGCCGGGCTGAATGACGGCCGTGACACCGTGGCGCGCCGCTTCCTCGATTCCATCCGAAAACGGAAAGAAGGCATCCGAGGCGAGCACGGTTCCTTCCAGCGGCAGGACGGCTTTCATCGCGCCGGCCCTCACGCTATCGACCCGGCTCATTTGCCCCGCGCCGACGCTTACGGTTTGCCCGGGCCGGGCGTAAACGATCGCATTCGATTTAACGTGCTTGCAGACCGCCCAGGCAAAGATCAGGGCTTCGCGCTCGAGGGCAGTTGGCTCGCGCTGCGTCTTCACTTGCAGCGAGTTCAGGTCGAGTTCACCTATATCGGGAGTTTGCGCCAGCAGGCCGCCGGAAATCGATTTGATCACGAGTTCAGCGGAACTCAGCGGATCCGGCCGCACGATGCGCAGATTTTTCTTCGATCGTAGAATCTCCAAAGCGCGTTCGGAAATCAAAGGCGCAGCGATAGCTTCGACAAACAGCTTACTCACTTCGCTGGCGGTCTCTTCGTCGAGCTCGCGGTTGAACGCCAGCACGCCGCCGAAGGCGGAGACGGGGTCCGCTTCGAGCGCTTTGCGGTAGGCTTCGGCGAGCGAAGGCTGCTCGGCGCAGCCGCATGGGTTGGTGTGTTTGATGATGGCCGCAGCAGGCGCTTCGAATTCATTGACGAGCTGCCAGGCCGCATCGAGGTCCACGAGATTGTTGTAGGAAAGCTCCTTGCCGTGTAGTTGCTCGGCTCCGGCGATACCTCCGTGCTGAAATCCATACAGCGCGGCGCTTTGATGCGGGTTCTCGCCATAGCGCAGGCTGGCTGTTCGCCTGGCAGTGATACGCAGTACGGCCGGTAAGGCCGTCGGCACTTCTCTGCCATCGGCATCAATCTGCGCCAGACGCGCAGCAATCGCCTGGTCGTAGGCCGCTGTGTGCGAGAACGCTTCCTGAGCGAGTTCCCAGCAGGTCGCGGGACTAACACGCGTCTCATTTGCCGCCATCTCGCTTAAGATGGCGCCGTACTGTTCCGGCGAAACGACGACAGCTACGTCCTGATAGTTCTTCGCGGCGGCGCGAATCATGGTAGGGCCGCCAATGTCGACATTTTCGATGAGCTCTTCGCGTGTCACCCCACGCTTGGCAGCGATTTTTTCGAACTGGTATAAGTTCACCACCACCATCTGAATGGCTGGAATATCGTGCTCACTGAGCGCACGCATGTGTTCCTGGTTCGAGCGAATGGCGAGAATTCCGCCCGCGATGCGGGGATGAAGAGTTTTGACGCGGCCGTCGAGCATCTCAGGAAAGCCGGTCACCTCCGCTACTTCGCGCACCGGGACCTTACTTTCGCGCAGCAGCTTAGCTGTGCCGCCGGTTGAAATCAGCTCCACGCCCAAAGCGTGCAACTTACTCGCAAACTCGACGATTCCGGTTTTATCTGTCACGCTCAACAGCGCGCGCTCGATTCGAGGCATCAAAGCCATTCTGGCAAACGGCTTGGCGCATAGAATCGAAATTGTGCCTCATTACTGCACTCTCATTCCAGGAGACGGAATCGGCCCCGAAGTCGCGCATGCGGCGGTTCGCGCCGTGGATGCGACGGGCGTAGACATCTGCTGGAAACGCGCCGAATTGAACGAGGCGATCATTCTCGAATCCGGCAAAACGCTGCCGCAATATCTGCTCGACTCCTTGAACGAGACACGCGTCGGCTTAAAGGGGCCGGTGACAACACCCGTTGCGGGCGGATTTCAGAGCGTAAACGTGGCGCTGCGAAAAGCGCTGGACCTGTTTGCCAACGTGCGGCCCGTTCGGACGCTGCCCGGCATTAAGACGCGCTTTGAAGACGTCCGGATCGACATGGTGATTTTCCGCGAAAACACCGAGGACCTTTATTCGGGTCTGGAGCACGAGATTGTGAAAGACGTCGTCACAAGTTTAAAGGTGATTACGCGCACCGCTTCCGAACGCATCGCGCGCTACGCATTCAACTACGCCAAAAAGAACGGGCGCAAAAAGGTCACGGCGATCCACAAAGCCAACATCATGAAGCTGGCGGACGGGTTGTTCTTGCGCTGCTGCCGCGAAGTTGCGCAGCAGTTTCCCGACATTCAATACAAAGAGCTGATCGTCGATAACGCCTCCATGCAGCTTGTAATGCGGCCTGAGACGTTCGACATTTTATTGCTTCCGAATCTCTATGGCGATATTGTTTCCGATCTGGCCGCGGGCCTTGTCGGCGGGCTTGGCATTGTGCCGGGTGCCAACATGGGCGAGACGCACGCAGTTTTTGAAGCCGTGCATGGCAGCGCGCCCGATATCGCCGGCCAGGGCAAAGCGAACCCGACGGCTTTGATGCTTTCTTCCGTCATGCTGCTGATTCACATCGGAGAGACGAATGCCGCACACAAGCTGCAATCGTCGATTGAAAGTGTTTATCGCGAAGGCAAATATCTGACCGGCGATGTGGGCGGCAGCGCCACAACGGAGGAATTTACGGATGCCGTCGTGCGGTTCTTAAAGGGCTAGCCGGCTTCGACCGGTCTCCAAACCGCTCTACAGCCCTTTCTTGCCCAGGAACACGATCAAATCGACGACGCGATTTGAGTAACCCCATTCGTTGTCATACCAGGAAACGACTTTGACGAGATTGCCTCCCAGGACCTTTGTCAACTCGGCATCCACAATCGAGCTGTTGGAATTGTGCAACAGATCGGTGGAAACGACCGGGTCTTCGGTGTAGGCCAGGATGCCGCGCAAGCCGTCCTCCGCTGCTTTTTTGAGCGCTGCGTTTACTTCTTCCGTAGTCGTGTCTTTTTTCAGTACGGCGACAAAATCAACAACCGAGACATCGGGCGTCGGGACGCGCATGGCGTAGCCGTCCAGCTTGCCTTTCAGTTCGGGTACCACAAGGCCGATTGCTTTGGCAGCACCGGTAGAAGTGGGAATCAGGTTCAACGCGGCAGCGCGGGCGCGGCGAAGGTCTTTGTGCGGAAAATCCAGCACGTTCTGATCGTTGGTGTAGCTGTGGACCGTGGTCATTGAGCCTTTCTCAATGCCGAAGGTGTCGTTTAGTACTTTCACTAGAGGCGCCAGGCAGTTTGTAGTGCAGGAAGCGTTCGAGATGATGTTGTGCCTGGCGGGATCATACATATCGTCGTTCACGCCCAGCACGATAGTGACGTCCTCATTCTTGGCCGGCGCGGAAATAATTACCTTCTTGACCGTGCCGCGCAAGTGCTTTTTCGCGTCGGCGGCTTCCGTGAAGCGGCCTGTCGATTCCACGACGACTTGCACTCCCAG
>JAJPJN010000184.1 GCA_021324185.1 Terriglobia bacterium
CCGCCATGCCGGCGGCAGCGGCGCCTGGTAACGGAGCCGGAGGGGGAGCTTCGCGAGTATCATTTTCGCCAAATGCCGCTTTGGCGGTCTGAGCCCAGGGCGAGGAAGTGAGGATTCGCTCGGCTTCAGCGCTGGTCGAGTTTCGCTCGGCTGTCGCGGGCCGGTACGTCAACAGGAGGGTGGCGGAGAGAATCAGGCGGAGCAGGCGCTTCATGAATCAGGAAACTGGCACCATAGCCAACCGCAAAGGTCGCAACAGAACCGATCAAGACGTACCAGGTGTAGGCGACGTGGGGTCGCAGGACCAGGGTAGCAGCCCAACCGGCGCTCATTCCGATGATGGCAGACCATTCCCCGGGGCGGCGAGTCAGAACGCCCAGCAGGAAGACGCCTAGAAGCGCGCCATAAAGGATGGATGCGATGGTTAGACCCGCTTCGAGTACGGTGCCCCAGTGCCGGGCCGATAGACCGACCGAGAAGAGTACGGCTCCCCAGAGGACGGTGGCCCAACGGGCCAAGCCTAGATAGACCCGTTCGGGAAGACCAGGGCGGAGGGGTTTGAGGAAGTCCATCACAGTGGTGGAGGCGAGTGCGTTGAGTGCGGCGCTCAGGTTCGACATCGCTGCGGCGAGAATAGCGGCCATGACGAGACCGGCGAGGCCTGCAGGCAGGTGAGCCCAAATAAATTGCGGGTAAATGCGATCCGGATCGGCCGGCGCGGGGCGGCCGGCGTCGCGATAAACGACATAAAGAAGGACGCCGATTACCAGGAAGAGCGCGAACTGGAAGCATACGACAACCCAGCTCGAGAGCAGCGCCAGGCGGCTTTCGCGCTGGTTACGAGCCGAAAGAAGGCGCTGAACCAGAAGCTGCTCTGTACCGTGACTTGCGGTGGTGAGAAAACAGCCGCCGAGCAGTCCGGCCCAGAAGCTATAGTTCCGGTGAAAAAAAGCTTCCGATAAAGAAAAACGAAAATCGAAGATCTGAAACTTGTGAGCAGGTACTGCAACGGCCAGGACGTGCGGCCAACCTCCGGGAATGAGGTGCAGCAGTAGAAAGAAGCTGAGCAGCGCGCCGCCGACATAGAGAATCATCTGGACCACATCGGTCCAAATCACGGCCGTCATGCCGCCCTCGAAGGTGTAAAAGAGCGTGAGGCAGACGATAACGGCGATGGAAACGAGCTCGCCGGTTCCCAAGACGATGGAAACGACAATGGACACCGCAAAGACGCGGACCCCTTCGGCGAGAGAGCGCAGCACCAGAAACGTACCGGCAGTGAATTTGCGCACATGCGGGCCGAAGCGGCGCTGCATCAGCTCGTAGGCGGTAAACAATTCCCCGCGAAAGTACTGCGGCAGGAAGAGAATGCTGATCACGATGCGGCCAAGGAGATATCCGAGAATTAGCTGAAGAAAAGTGAAATTTCCCGCGAAGGAGATGGCGGGAGTACCGATTACGGTGAGGGTGCTCGTCTCGGCCGAAACGATCGAGAAGGCAATCGCCCACCAGGGTGCGCCGCGGCCTCCGAGGAAGTAATCCTTGAGGGATTTCTGGCTCTCCTTGAATTGCGCCCCGAACCAGGTAATGAAAATCAGATAGGCAACTATGACGCCTAGGTCAACAGGGCGCATGCGAAGAGGGATCATAGCACGCGGGGAAGGGTTATCGCCGCGGCTAGCCGGCGCCAGCGGCCGGAGAGGTAAGCCTCCTGATGGGAACAAGTTTGCCTGAGCCCGCATCTAACGCGGTAGGCGAGTTGCGGGCGGGCGAAGCTATCGGCTATACTCCGGCTTTGCGCATTCGTTTTCTAAGTGAAGCGCAAACGATCCGCTTCCAAATTTTTAGATACGTAAATTCCCTTGAGGGAGGTTGTCGTGAACTTTACTTTTTCGCGAGTCAGGAGGGTAGTCAATGCGCTCGGTGCACTGGCTTTACTGACCGGCCTTGTTTCCGCTGGTTCCGCTTTGGCGCAGGGTACCAGCAACCAGCAGCCGGCTAATCAGCAGCCGGCGGCAACCGGACAGACTACCAAGAACTGGAAGGACAGGGCTGAATACGATCTGTATGTCAAGATTTCGCAGACAACCGACCCCAAACAGCGCCTTGAATTGCTGAACACCTGGACGGACAAATACCCGCAGACGGACTACAGTCAGGAACGCAACCAGTACTACATGGTGACGCTGGCGCAACTGGCTGGAACCGACCCGAATGCCAGGAAACAGTTGATCGACAAGGCGGAGGAGGTGCTCAAGACCGATCCGAACAACTTCACTGCACTGGCGTACATAACGACCTGGGGACCGCAACTGGCCGGAACTCCCACGCCGGACCAGTTAAGTGAAATCGAAAGTGCCGCTCACACCATGCTGGACAACATCGACAAGCAGTTCGCCCCGGATAAGAAGCCGGCGAACCTGAGTGCAGACCAGTGGTCGCAAGCTAAGGTTGTGGCAACCGCGCTGGCGCATAACACTCTTGCCTGGGTGGCCACGCAGAAGAAAGACACAGCAGGCGCCGAGGAGCAGTACAAAGCGAGTTTGCAGGCGAATCCGAATCAGCCCAACGTTTCCTACGCCTACGCCAAGCTGCTGATGGACGAGAAGAAGTACTCGGATGCGCTTTTCGAATATGCGCGGGCGGCAACTTACGATGGCCAGGGAGCACTGCCGCAGGCAGCACGCGATCAGATCAAAGCGTATTTCGATAAAGTCTACGGTCAATATCATGGCAGCGCCGATGGCGCAGATCAGGTGATCGCGCAGGCGAAAACGAATGCGCTTCCGCCGGATGGATTCAAGATTGAAGGAGCCGGGGATATAGCGGCCCAGCAGGCAAAGGCCTTAGAAGACCGGATGAATGCCGATCCCGCCTTCAAGCTCTGGTACACGATTCAAACGAACCTCACAGGAGACAACGGGGAGCAATTCTGGGATAGCAGCGTGAAAGATGCCGAGATCCCCGGCGGCGCAGAAGGCGTGAAGTACTTTAGCGGAACCGTAATCTCGATTGACCCGCCTGACCGGCCAACCAAGATCGTCCTGGGTGTCACCGACCCGCAGACTCCGGATGCGACGCTGCTGTTCTCACAGCCGCTGCCCGCTTCGGCTTTGGACAAGATCAAAGTTGGGCAGAAACTGGAGTTCGGCGGAGTAGCTGACAGCTACGCCAAGAATCCTTATATGTTGACGTTCAAGGATCCGACCCTTCCGGGTATTCCGACCACCGCGCCGGCGAAAAAACCGACGCGTACGACCAAGCGGCCAATCAGGCATTCGAGATAAGAAAAGGCCCCGGGTGAAAATGCCCGGGGCTTTTGATTTCGGCAGGTTGGGTTCGCGCGAACGTTACATTTTGTAGCGCCCAAGATCTTCGTCATTCAGGTTCTCAAGCCACTTCCGAAGCTCTTCGTTGTTCACCTTTTCCGATACGTTGGCCGAATTGCGCGAACTCTGCAGGACTTTTTCTTCGACATATATGGGGCAATCGTGGCGGAGCGCCAACGCCAGCGCATCGCTCGGGCGTGAATCGACACTCATCAATTTGCCATCGCGTTCCAGCCAGATCAAAGCGTAGAACGTATCTTCCTTCAATTCATTAACAACCACTTTTTTGATAGCGCAGTCCAGGCCCATGAGAAGAACTTTGATGAGATCGTGCGTCATTGGCCTCGGCGTGTTCACCTTTTCAATTTCGAGGGCGATCGCATTTGCCTCGTAGATGCCGACCCAGATCGGCAAAACAGAATCGCCGCTTAGATCTTTGAGCACCACAATGGGCATGTTCGTCATGGGATCCATCATGAGGCCACGGATTTTCATTTCCACTTCCATAGTTCTCCCCCTATCCAAACATTAGCTGATACTGGCCGGGCGATTCGTGGCGCGCTCGCCTGCGAGGCTGTTCGGGCCCGCTCGCGTCACCAGGACGTCCATATACTGCCCGACAAGCGTGCGGGCGCCGCGCGGCTCGGGAAGATCGGGATCGATAAAGTTCAGAGTTTTGTTCTGGCTGGTGCGGCCGATCCATTGATGCGTCGCCAAGTTGTAACCTTCGACGTGCACTTCTTCCGTTGTTCCGACGTATCTCGAATTCCGGCGAATCTGAATAGCGCGCTGCCGCTCCTGTAGAAACAGAAAGCGGCGCGTCTTTTCTTCTTCGGGGATGTGATCATCGTATCGAAGCGCGGGAGTATTGGGCCGTTTCGAGTACTTGAAGATGAACATGGAATCGTACTCGATCTGTTCGATCAGGCTGACGGTTTCGAGAAAATCAGCTTCGGTTTCGCCAGGAAAGCCAACAATGATATCAGTTGTGATCGCGATATCGCGCTTTGCGCGCTTCATCCATTCGATGCAGCGCATATATTGATCGCGGGAATACAGGCGCTGCATCCGTGAGAGGACGTCAGATGAGCCCGATTGCACCGGGAGATGGACGTGGTTGCAGAGCCTCTCGTCCTGATCAATGGCAGCGACCATTTCTTTGACGAAATCGCGCGGATGCGATGTGGTGAAACGGACGCGCCGCAAGCCATCGATTTCACCTACTGCTCTAAGAAGGCGCGCAAAATCCCACTGCGTATCGGAAGGATCGCGATAGCTGTTGACATTCTGCCCGAGGAGCTGCACTTCGCTGTATCCCAATTCCGCCAGGGAGCGAGCTTCGCGCAGGACGCTTTCACTCGTGCGGCTGCGCTCCGGACCGCGAGTCATCGGGACGACGCAGTAAGCGCAGGCCTTATCGCAGCCCTCAATGATGGTGATGTATGCGCGATGCGGGTTATCGCGCCGTGTAAATGGAGTATCGAATGTTTCGCCGGTATCCAGGCTCAGCCCTGTCACGCGCCGGTTTCCGGCCTCGAGTTGAACCAGAAGCTGGGGCAGTTTGGTATAGCTCGCCGAGCCGGCGACGAGGCTCACATGCGGCGCGCGTTCAAAAATCTTCTCGCCTTCCTGCTGGGCGACACAACCGAGGACGCCGAAAACTTTGCCTTTGCCGGATTCGCGTTTGAACTGCTGCAAGCGGCTGAAGACCTTTTGCTCGGCTTTATCGCGAATGCTGCAGGTGTTATAGAGGATAAGTTCAGCTTCTTCCGGGTTCTCCACCTGCGTGTAGCCTTGTTGCAGCAGAGTGCCGGCGACTTTTTCTGAGTCGTGCGCGTTCATCTGGCAACCAAAGGTCTCAATGTAAAACGTTTTCATTCTTTTACAGATTTCGCCCGCTCTCTAGCCGTGGAGCAGGCGCATGAACCAGCCAATACCGAACAGCGCCAGCAGGAAACAGCCGAAACAATAGAGGCCGTAGTGAAGCCGTTCGCGGTCGGTTCGCTTTGTGACGAGACCCAGGATGATGCTGGAGAATAACGCGAACAGGATCGAGACGTCAAAATGACTGAGTGTTATTTGCATGGGTAAGCCCGCGTGGTGGTTACTCTTTCTGCCGGGTAGCGATCTCGTATGCGTCCACGATGGCCAGAATGTTTAGCAGCCCGGCGCAAACGAGGAACTTGGAGCCATAGTCGGCGTTGTGGCCTGCGGAAGGCGGCGGGCCATAGCCGAACCAGGAGGTGGCGAAATAGAAGAGGCCATTGGCCAGATCTCCCAGAAATCCTCCGTATTGAATGAGCCGGGAGAGCAGGTCGCCGCCGGATGTGGGCTCAAAGAACGGCCCGTGCATCAGGATGCCAATGAGATAACAAACCGCGATGGTGATGAAAACGATAGCTGCGCGGCCTTTGCGGCCGAGGAGCAAATGGCCCGACCCCGGCAGCAGCCAGGCAACGACGCAGGTGAGAATAGGAGAACGGACCGGTGCGGGAACACTCTGGGCTGCGTTGGTGGCAGGCATTACTTCGATTCTAGCGATACGGCGGCGATGTTTGGAATGTGCACTACAATAAAAAGGTCCCAGCATCCTGCGGATGTGGCGGAATTGGCAGACGCGCTAGATTCAGGTTCTAGTGTAGGCAACTACGTGGAGGTTCAAGTCCTCTCATCCGCACCAATGTTATAAACAGGCTCCGACAGGAGAGTTGCCGGCCGTGCGCGGCTTTTTGACTTTCGGACCTTGTATTGGACCTTATCTGCTGCGGGGCCGCCGCGTGTCCCGAGGAATCACCCAACTCCTAAGCCGAATAGACCTCTTCAATCTGACGGCACTGACGCCCGCCGCTGTACCACCACTTTCCTGGCGCGGAACCGTTCGCCAATATACAATTGAATGGTTTCCAATATACGTAAAAGCCCGTGCTTTGCTCGATCCGCGAGAGGAACATCGATCACAATATCGGCGTTTCCGAGGTCGCTAATTATTCGGTGAAGAAGATCGATAACGATTACTTCGAGGAGGCGGACTAACTCGTGGCTAAGCCCCGAAAGAGCCCGCCTACGCCCGAAGTTTCGGAACACCTCACGCGAGAGCAGCGAATCGACGGTCATTTGAAACAGGCCGGCTGGAAAATCATCAGCCAGCAGAAGTTCGATTCAGGAAGGCCTCTCACAACCTACGACCGCTGCGCAATCGAAGAGTACCCGACGGCCAATGGCCCCGCGGACTATGCGCTCTGCTTGAACGGCCATATCGTCGGCGTCGTCGAAGCCAAAAAGCTTACACTTGGGCCGCAAAACGTCCTGATTCAGGCGGAGCGCTATTCGAAGGGTGCAACCGAAAACTCGTTCAACTTTCGTGGCTTCCGTGTACCCTTCCTGTACGCCACGAATGGCGAAGTTATCTGGCATCACGACATTCGACACGAACTTAATCGGTCGCGCCAGATTTCTGGCTTCCACACACCCGAAGCGCTTTTGGAGGCCCTGACCCGAGATACCGAAACCGATATCGGGAAGCTTGCCGCTACACCGAACGACCACCCACGAATCCGGCCATATCAACAGGAAGCAAGCGCGGGGATCGAAAAGGCGATCGCGGCGCGAAAGCGCCACATGCTGGTGGCGATGGCGACGGGCACAGGCAAGACATTCACTCTCGTGAATGAAATTTACCGGCTCATGAAATGCGGCGTGGCAAAACGGGTGCTCTTTCTGGTAGACCGGCGCGCGCTCGCCGCACAAGCGGTAAAAGCGTTCGCGTCTTTCGAAGCGGAGCCCGGTCTGAAGTTCAACCAGATCTACGAGGTCTATCACCAGCAATTTCGCAAAGGCGATCTGGAAGAAGACGACAAATTCGATCCTAAGGTGCTGCCGAAGGGATATTTGAAAAATCCCAAGCCTGGCCATGCATTCGTCTACATTTCCACGATTCAGCGCATGACCATCAACCTATTTGGCCGTGACGTGATCCCCGAGCTTGGACGGGAAGAAGTGGATGAAGATGTGGAGCAGGAGCCGATACCGATCCACGCATTCGATCTGATCGTTGCCGACGAATGCCATCGCGGCTATACAGCGAAAGAGACCGCAATCTGGCGGCAGGCAATGGACCACTTTGATGCGATAAAACTTGGCCTGACCGCGACTCCGGCGGCTCATACAACCTCCTATTTCAAGGATGTTGTATACCGCTACGAATATGAGCGCGCTGTCCGCGAAGGATATCTCGTTGACTATGACGTAGTGACAGTTAAGTCAAATGTGCGAATGCACGGCCTGTTCCTCAAAGAAGGCGAGCAGGTCAGCTTCGTAGACCCGGAGAGCGGATCTAAGCAGCTCGATCATCTCGAAGATGAACGGCAATTCGATACCACGGATATTGAACAGAAAGTCACTTCGCCCGACTCAAACCGCAAGATCCTGGAAGAGATCAAAAAATACGCGCTCGATCATGAGGCGCAATACGGCCGATTCCCCAAAACGCTGATCTTCGCCGTCAACGATCTCGCTAATACCTCACACGCCGACCAGCTCGTGGACATAGCGCGCGATGTCTTCGGCCGCGGTGATAGTTTCGTTCAGAAAATCACCGGGAGCCCGACAGTCGACCGGCCATTACAGCGCATCCGGGAGTTTCGGAATCGTCCCGAGCCCGGCGTTGTCGTCACAGTCGGTATGCTTTCGACCGGTGTTGACATTCCCGATCTGGAGTACATTGTATTTCTGCGACCGGTCAAATCGAGAATTCTGTTCGAGCAAATGATTGGCCGTGGGACACGCAAAGGCGAACTGTACCCGGACAAATCTCACTTCGTGGTTTTCGATTGCTTCGACGGCACTCTTCTGGAGTACTTCAAGAAAGTAACCGCAATCACCGCTGAACCGCCGCAGAAAGAATCCCGCACCATAGTGGAGCTTATCGAGGATATCTGGCACAATCGGGACCGTGACTACAACGCGCGCTGTCTCGTTAAGCGCCTCCAGCGGATCGATAAGGAGATGTCCGGTGAGGCGCGGGAGCAATTCGCCGCCTACATTCCCGATGGCGATATGGGACGCTTCGCAGCCGGGCTTCTGCGCTCCTTAAAGGACGAGTTCAGCAGCACGATGAAGCTGCTGCGCGACAAGAACTTCCAGGATTTGCTTGTCAATTACCCGCGGAAGAAACGCACGTTCGTCATTGCTCACGAAGCGCTGGACGAGGTTACTTCGGAATGGAAGGTGAGGGGAGCCGATGGCGCCGAGTACAAGCCCGCCGACTACCTCGCTGCCTTCGCGGAGTTCGTGAAGAACAACCCGTCCCGGATAGAAGCGATCGGCATTCTTCTGAAGCGACCAAAAAATTGGGGAACCGAACCGCTTTCCGAGTTGCAGAAGAAACTGGCAGAAGCGCCGCAGCGGTTCACAGTCAAGAACCTTCAGGCGGCGCATAAGCTCCGGTACGACAAGGCGCTTGCCGACATCATTTCCATGGTCAAACACGCTGCCGATGGTGAAAACCCGCTGCTGAGCGCCGAAGAACGGGTGGATGCAGCATTCAAAACGGTCACCCACGGCAAGGAGTTCACGGACGAGCAAGGGCAATGGCTTGAGCGCATCCGCGCGCATCTGATTCAGAATCTCGCAATCGATGAAGAGGACTTCGATACTTTTCCGATCTTTGAGCGCGCGGGCGGGCGCGGCCGTGCGGAAAGAGTTTTCGAGGGCCAGTTCTCAAAGCTTATTCAAGAATTCAATGAGGCAATCGCAGCATGAGTGATGTTGTCCAAACCCTTTGGGGATTCTGCCATACCCTTCGGCACGATGGGATCGATTACGGCGACTATATCGAACAGTTGACTTATCTTCTGTTTCTGAAGATGGCGGACGAACGCAAAATCGATCTCAGCAAAGTAAGCTATCTCGATGACAAGGGGAAAGAAGTCGAAGTCGATTGTTCCTGGCCTGCTCTGGTTGCCAAATCGGGCTTGGCTTTGACGGACCGTTACGTGCGCGTCCTTCTCGCACTCGGCCGTCAGAAGGATTTGCTGGGCGCAATCTTCGCGAAAGCAATATCTCGTTTTAACAATCCGGTGAATCTGAAAAAGCTCATCGGCATGATCGACGAGACAGAGTGGACGGCTCTGGACATCGACATCAAAGCCGCAGCTTTTGAAGGGTTACTTGAGAAAGCGGCAAGCGAAGGAAAGAAGGGAGCGGGGCAGTATTTCACGCCGCGTATCCTGATTCGCTCCATTGTTCGTTGCGTAAAACCCGATCCGCGAGCGCACTCGGAGTTCACTATCTGTGATCCAGCCTGTGGCACGGGCGGCTTTTTGGTTTCCTCTTACGAGTGGTTCATCGAGCAGACGAAAGGCGCGATGGATCGCGGATTGGCAAAGCGGATTAAAAAGGCTACTTATTTCGGCCAGGACCTGGTGGACCGGCCTCGACGCCTTGCTCTGATGAATCTTTATTTGCATGGTCTCGAACCGCAAATCGGCGGCGGCGATTCCATCTACGAAGTGCCCGATGGCCGGCGGTTCGATGTTGTCCTCACGAATCCACCCTTCGGAACGAAGGGCGCGAACGAAGTGCCGCATCGCGAGGATTTCACCATCGAGACCTCGAACAAGCAATTGAACTTTCTGCAGCATGTGCTCACCATTTTGAAGCCGGGCGGACGGGCCGCCGTTGTGGTGCCGGATAACTGCCTGTTTGCGGACCAGGCCGGCGATGTGTTCGAAATTCTGATGAAGGACTGCAACGTCCATACTGTTCTGCGCCTGCCGAACGGGACGTTTTCTCCCTACAGCCCCGGCACAAAAACAAATGTTGTTTTCTTCACCAAGGGCCTGCCGACGGAAACAGTCTGGGTATATGACGGGCGCACAAACGTTCCGCGTATCACGAAGAAGGATCGCCCGCTCACTCCCGAGCATTTCAAGGGATTCGAGAAGTGTTTTGGCTCCGACCCGCATGGCCGGGCAAAACGAAAGCCTTCCGACTCGAAAGAGGATCGCTGGCGCGCATTTTCCATTGACGAAGTAAAGAAGCGCGATTACAAGATCGATGGATTGAAGTGGCTGAAAGACGAATCCCTCGACGATCTGGATGACCTCCCCGAGCCCGATGAACTCGCCACCGACGCAATCGCAGAGCTTGAGGCAGCGGTTGAGGAATTGAATGCGGTCTTAGTGGCGCTCGAAGACGGCAATGGACGTGGTATTGAGCACGTTGAGCAGCTTGCGGAGAAAGCTTAGTGGCGAGGGCAGTCAAAAACGAAAGCCTTGCCGAACGAGCGACGCCGGATGAACTCCCTGAAGGATGGTCGACAGCATCGCTAGGAGACATTGCGAAAGCTATTCAGTACGGCTATACTGCTTCCGCCATGCAGGGCAGAGGGCCGCGGTTCTTGAGAATAACGGATATACAAAACGGAAGCGTAGATTGGTCTACCGTCCCGACATGTGATATCACCAAAGCCGACGCAGAAAAGTACGGGTTGCGCAGCGGCGATATAGTGTTTGCTCGGACCGGGGCCACGACTGGGAAAAGCTTCCTAATTGGGGAATGCCCGATCGCTGTATTTGCTTCTTATCTCATCCGAGTGCGAATCGACGATTCGCTCTGCCCGGAGTTCCTCGCGGCGTTCTTTAATACGCCGCAGTATTGGGAGTTTATAACGGAAAACGTCGCTGGGAATGCCCAGCCAAATTGCAATGCATCAAAACTAGCAGCATTACCGGTTCCGATTGCGCCAGCGGCGGAGCAAGCGCGCATTGTCGCCAAAATCGACCAGCTATTTACGCACGTTAACGCCTCGCGCGAACACCTCGCCAAAGTTCCGAAAATTCTAAAAGCCTTCCGCCAATCCGTATTGGCCGCCGCCTGCTCCGGGCGGCTGACGGAAGATTGGCGCGACGAGCATTCGGAGATCGAAACGGCCAGTTCCGTCTTAGCGCGGATTCGACGCTCTCACGAACAAAGCCGCTTCAACTTCGGCGGCCAAGCGGCTGATCCGACTGAGGGAGTTCATAATCTTGACGGAAGAGACTTTCCTGATTCGTGGTGTCTGGCAGACTTAAAGTGGCTTTGCACCCCTGGTCGACCAATCACTTATGGAATCCTTAAGCCGGGACCTCATTACGCCGGCGGTGTCCCGTACGTGCGGGTGGCGGACTTCCCGGGCAATCGGTTGGAACTCGCAGGTGTTCGGAGAACCTCTCCCGAAATAGCGCATACATATCGTCGATCAGCCTTAAAAGCCGGAGACGTCTTACTGTCAATTCGCGGGACCGTCGGACGGACATGTCGTGTGCCTGAGGAACTGGGTGGCGCTAACATCACTCAAGATACCGCTAGAATCTCTGTTCACAGCGAAGTTAACGCTGATTATCTTGAGATTTACCTTCAGTCTCCGAGTGTTCAGCAGCGCTTTCAGGCTGCCATGAAGGGCGTTGCTGTTCGAGGCGTCAATATTGGCGACGTGCGCGCGTTACAAGTGGCTCTACCTCCGGTTCAAGAGCAACAGGAAATCGTGCGCCGCGTCAGAATCCTTTTCAAGCTCGCCGATGAAATCGAAAAGCGCGTCGAGGCCGCAACGAAACGTGCCGGCCGGATTACGCAGGCGGTTCTTGCGAAAGCGTTCCGTGGCGAGCTCGTCCCCACCGAGGCCGAACTCGCCCGCCGTGAGGGTCGCACCTACGAGCCGGCGTCGGTCCTGCTCGAACGCATCAAAGCCGAGCGCAATATCGCCGTAGCCTCCAGAAATGGGCGGATTCGCCGCTCATGATTAAAGGAATTAAGCCGAACCCAAGTGGAGAGGCGTTTTGAGAGCATGAGAATCTTCGATGATTATGAGCTGCGGAAGCGGGAGGAGGACGCGAAAATTGCGGATTTCACACACCTGGCGAGTCGCGCTGCACACCTGGCTTTAACAAATCGGGCGCTCGCAACAGCGATCCTAACGCTTGACAGCAACGTACAGCGGTACGCGGATATCTGCGCGTTTTTGGACAACTTCGCGCTGAGCAGGATCGAAACCGCCGCGCGCGTTGCGGCCCCAGAGCCAGACGAGGAAGAAGACGATCAGATCTACGAGCCCGAAGAGTGGAGTGGTGATCCTAACACGATCTGCTCTGGGCGCACTGCGCAAGGCAAGGCTTGCACCAAGCGAGCCACATTTTCTCTTTTGGGGGCACCGTACTGCGGCAGACATTATCCATACCCGCCCGAGTATTACGAGGCCGAAGAGGCTCGCCGCCAACGATGGAACAAAGAGTTCGAGGATCGAAGGCGCTTGCTGGATCGTTACCGCGAGCTGGAGCACGATATACGATCGCTTGAGGCGATGAACGAGCTGCTTGAGGCGGCCATGGCGAAGCTGGGGTTGACGGCCAAGCGCCCGGAAGCCGTAGAATCAACCGGGTTAACCTCAGGCGTTCGAATCGACGGGCTCACGCTCACGCTTGAAGAAGCCAAATTTGGGCCCACGCCTGCCTGGTGGCTCCGAGCCAGAAATGGAGGTCGAATAGCATTGATTCAGCGCCGATCCGAGGACGAGTGGCGCGCAATTCCCATAGACCCATTCACCGGCGGATTTCGCAATACGGATTACGCCGGCAGCCGGGAAAACGCTCTTCGATTTGCCTATTTGTATCAGACGTTCTACCGACTACGGCGGGAACGGGATCTCGGCTGGTATGAGGGTTCGATCCGGGAGATGATTGCGGATGGAATTGACATCACATCGACAAGGCCATTGCTCGTCCTATGCGGCATCGAAGATTCAGGCTCGGGATGGCGGGTGTACCGGTTCAAGTACCGGGAGCGCTGGGTTTGCGTACATGCAGGCCCGTCTGAAGCAGCGGCACGCTGGGAATATGAGCGACTCAAGGAGGATGATCCCGCCGCAGTTCTGCTCATAGATCCAGCGCACCAAGTCGTTGAGCAGGAGGGCGGAAGCAAAAGAATCTGGTAGATGATGAATATTCCACGCTGGATCACTACGTCCAACTCTCGCTGCTAACGTTACCCTGCTGATCTGTTGGACCTAATTTGGACCTTACGCTGTGGCCCGGTCGGGGCCGCGTGGGACCGGCCTCTCACGGCAGACCAACGGGTTAGGTGGTGCCGCATGGTGCAAAAGGGTGGTAGATAGCGGAAGCTACTTAGATGGGCGCACACCGTTTGGATGAAAGATCGGCGACCATCGTCGTTTCCGTCCCATACCAGTGCTGAATCTAAGAGACCAGAGCTTCCAATGCGACAGGAAGGGCAAGCTCTGCTTTCGCAATTTCTGTCTCAATATCAAAACCCGACGCTGGAGTCTCGAGAATGAGGGGGATCTCCGGCGGAAGAAGATGGGCAACCTCTTGGAACGCCGTTATTGACGCATACGACAAGCGGTCGTGCTTACTTCGTGAATTCACCTCACTCACGTGTACCTGCATCAACCGTGAGCGAAACTCGCGAAGAATTAGATGGGCTTCCGCCATTGTGGGGTCAAATTGGCGGGCGTGTCCTATATCAAAGCAAAGACCTGCATCCGGCAATTCTTTGAACACAGACTCTAGTTCCCTCTTACTGCGGCCCACCGGCTTCCGCCGATCCATGTTTTCTATCAGTAATAGTGGGCCGAAGTCGCGCCAAATTCCAAAATCTCTAATTGCGTCGGGGTGCAGGATGATAGGCCACTTTCGCCACAAATGCTTTGCCAGGAGAGCTTGGGCATCACACTCCGATAAACCCAAGAACTGGCTCGGAGCGTGAATGGAGATGTAGCTGAATCTTCCCAATTCAAGAGAGTCGATTGCGGCAAGCAAAGGTTCAAGCTCTTCGTCTCGGAGCGCGGACAATTCGACCGCTTTAACGTCAAGATTTGAAATCATTGCCAGGGCACAGTGGAAGTCGCTGTACGCAAGCGCACCAGTGGAAAATCCAATTGTTCTCATCAGAAGACTCCGTAATTCTTGGTTAACTCGTCCATTCCACTCTGTTGATCGAAGAAAAATTCCAATAAACCATCCCGAAACGTGTGACTGAGATGCCTTGCTGCCTGGTACACTTCGTCCGCCTCGCCGGCCTCTTCAGGGAGCGACTCAAGATGTTCCCTTTTCTCCTTGTCCGCGAGTATCCCTACAAACTGATCGTACGAATCGAAGATCTTTTGAGCTGTACCTGTCAGATGAGAATACCGTAGAAGAATTCCAGCCGTAATCTCTAGCGGAGTGGCAGCGAAGATGCTCCTCATGTGTTCAACAAGCTCGATGTGTCGCGTTGGATCGCGAAAGATTTCTGCCAATTCAGAAGTGCGCGAATCGAGATGACAACGAAAACAAGCCAAAAGCCCCGACACGTAGATTAGCTTCCTAGACATTCGAAGCTTCAAATTTCGAATCGCCCAGCCCTTGCCTGATCGATTTCGCAACTTGTAGGCAAAATCTACGGCCATTGTCCGCCAATAGCGTGCCACGTCATTCTGAAG
>JAJPJN010000122.1 GCA_021324185.1 Terriglobia bacterium
AAGAACGCGCGCACAAAACCCGCCGCGCCAGGCGCGTGCTTGTAATCGGCATAATTTATTACCGGCCTATTTACCGGAATAAAAATACGTTAAGCACAAAACACGGGATATTCAAGGAAATTAATGGAGGCCTAGTACCAAGCACTTTTTCGGAGGCTCTACCCAGTACGGCATAGCCCCCTCAGGGGGTAATGCCGCCGTCACGCGAAGCTCAGTCCTTCGCCCAATTCCCTACGGTTACCGGTTCCCGCTATTCCCGCCAGCCACGTGCGTGCTCGCCCGCAGTCGTAACCTCTGTTCGGGGCGCGTCCAGGCCTTCATCCAAATGATCAACTCAACGAGAACTCATGAATACCTTACCAACGAATCCTTTTGTCATCGATACCCTGGAGGACGAAGCACCAAAACCCCAAGCGTCTCATTCCCATCTCCGAAGATCGCCTGAATGCGAACCGTGAAAACGCCCGGCATTCCTCTGGGACGAAAACGCCGGAAGGAAAAAAGATCGTTGCTCAGAACGCCACCGCTCACGGGCTCACGGGCAAGTTCCGCATTCTAAAGACGAAACTGCAGTCTGAATACGGCCAGCTCTCGCCGGTCTGATGAACAGCTACCCTCCAGCAAACGGGGCCGAAGCCGAACTCGTCACCCACATGGCGGAAGTCCTTTGGCTGGCTCGCCGCGCTATCAACCGGCAAGACAATCGCCTCGAAGCCATCGACTCCAGCGACGAGCAAGCTGCCAAAATCGTGCGCCAGGACCTTAATCTTTACATGCGCTATCAAACCACCCATCAGCGCAGCTATCAGCGCCATGCCGCCGAGCTTTGTAAACTACAGAGCGATAGGGAGAAAGCCGAGAGTGGGTTTGTTTCGCAAAAACACTGCGAGGCCGATCAGCAGCGTAAACAGGAAAAGCATGAAGCCTCTACCGCCTACATCAAAGGCCATCTGGAGGACCAATCGCTAGGGAATCGGCTGCTCCTCACGAAAGTTACCTGGCCGAAGAGACCGAAGCCGGTAGGCAGGAGACCAACCGGAAGATTGAAGCCTGGAAACGGTATGACGCTCAGCGCGACCGCCAAATGCGGGCAGCGCAGACCGGCAAAGAAAACAGCGACAAAGAAAAGAAATAATCTTTTTTGGCCCGCATTGTCCTAAACACCTTCGGTTCCCTGGGAGATCTGCATCCCTATCTCGCGCTGGCGATCGAATTGCGCAGGCGCGGCCACGACGCGGTCATCGCAACGTCGGAAGTGTACCGGCAGAAAATCGTTGCAGAAGGAGTTGCCTTCACACCCGTGCGCCCCGACGTCGGGTTGCTTGCGAACAACCCCGGTCTTGTCCGGCGTCTATGGGATCCGCTGCGTGGTTCTGAAGCTCTTTTCCGCGATTACCTGATTCCGCAGATCGAGGACAGCTATGAGGATTTATTTTCCGCATGCCGTGGGGCCGATCTCTTACTCACGCACATCGCTGGCTTGGCCGGTCCCATCGTTGCAGAACAGCTCGAGCTGCGGTGGCTCTCTATCGCATTGCAACCGATTGTGTTTTTTTCGTCCTACGATCCGCCCGTGCTTTCCGGCTTTGAGTGGGCCCGGCGCTTTTATCCGTTCGGGCCGGGAGTGTTCCAGGCGCTCATGGCGGCAGCGCGGCTGCGATTCAAACGCTGGGCTCATCCGATTCAGCGTCTGCGCCGCCGCTTGGGATTAAGTACCTGGAAAACCGATCTGCTTGTCAATACCTTTTCGCCTCGGGGAACTCTGGCGCTCTTTTCGAAATGGTTCGCCGCGCCGCAACCGGATTGGCCGCCCCGGACCCATATCACCGGCTTCATCTATTACGACCGGCTCGGCGCTATTTCCGACGCCCAGGAAGACGATCCGGCAGAGCTCGATGATTTCTTGCGCAGCGGACCTCCGCCTCTCTTGTTCACTCTGGGCTCGTCCGTTGTGATGGACGCGGGTGATTTTTTTCAGGAGAGCATCGTCGCCGCGCACGCATTGGGCTTGCGTGCCGTGTTGGTCGCCGGAGGCCGCCGCAATGAGATTCACAATCCGCTGCCGGATTCGATCCTCGTCGCCGGCTATGTTCCGTTCTCGCGAATCATGCCGCACGCTTTAGCGATTGTGCATCAGGGCGGCATTGGAACGACGGCGCAGGCCTTGCGGGCCGGCCGCCCCATGCTGGTTGCGCCCTGGGGCCACGATCAGCCGGACAATGCCGAACGGCTCCGGCGGCTCGGTGCCGCCCGGACCATTCCACGCACCCGCTATTACGCCCCGCGGGTCACAAACGAACTGCGCGCCTTACTTGCAGACCCAAGCTATGAAGAATGCGCTCGCGCACTCGCAGGCGGAATCGCACACGAAGATGGCCTCGCAAGCGCCTGCGATGCCATTGAGGCGGCGCTTCGAAATGCAGGCTGAGCCTACCAGGCCGAAGCAGCGGGATTAGCGCTTTTTCCTAACCAGCCGGTGCGCCTTGCGCACGACTGCCGGGCTGGCTGCAAACGCCTCATTCACCAGCGCGACCTGCTGGTCGTGATGAACCTTATGTGCCCCCGCGGCCGGGCTGGCCGCTGTCGGTCTGCCGACATATCGCAACTGTCGTCTCATGGCTCCTCCGTTACCCGGCGCAATGACGGGCTGAAGCTGTTCTTCGACAAAAAACCATGCGCCCATATTCTCCGGTTCTTCCTGTACCCAGAAGATTTCCGTACCGTCCGAATATCGCAGCAAAATGTCGGTCAGCTTCTTTAGCGGGAACGGATAGAGTTGCTCCAGCCGGATAATTGCGACATCGTTCCGGCCCAGTTCCTCGCGCCGGTTCACTAGATCGTAGTAAACCTTGCCCGAGCAGAGCAGAATGCGCCGGATCTGCGCTCCGATGTATTGGGAATCGCCAATCACTTCCTGGAACGCGCCGCTTGTGAGTTCCTCGAGGCGCGAGGATGCCTTCGCATAGCGCAGTAGAAATTTCGGTGTAAAGATAATGAGCGGCTTGCGGATGCCGCGCCTGTCGGCTCCGCCATACATCTGGCGCCGCAGCAGATGGAAGTATTGTGCCGGGGTCGTGCAGTTGCAGACCTGAATGTTATCCTCCGCGCAGAGTTGCAGGAAGCGTTCAATCCGCGCACTCGAGTGTTCCGGGCCTTGCCCTTCCAGGCCGTGCGGCAGCAGCAGGACAAGACCGCTCTGCAGGTTCCACTTCGCTTCGGCCGAAACGATGAACTGATCGATAATGACCTGGGCTCCGTTCACGAAATCCCCGAACTGCGCTTCCCATAGGACCAGCGTCAAAGGATCGGCCACACTGTAGCCGAACTCAAAGCCCATCGCCGCGTACTCGCTCAGCAGACTGTCTACGACTTCGAATTTCGCTTGCTTCGGATCCAGATGCTTCAGCGGCGTATAAACTTCGCCGCTCTCGTAATCACTGAATGAAAGATGCCGTTGCGTGAAAGTGCCGCGCGATACGTCCTCTCCCGCGAGCCGCACCGGAGTTCCTTCCAGAACCAGGCTCCCGAATGCCAGCGTTTCCGCAAAGCCCCAATCGATAGGCGCGCCTCTCAGCACCTCGCGACGCTTGTCCAGCAGGCTCTTCAGCTTCGGATGTAGATGAAAGTCATCCGGCAGCGTCGTCGCGCGCTCGATTACTTTGGCAAGCGCGTTGTAATCAGCCGCTGTTGAGGGGATCGGCTGGTGGATCTGCTCAAACGGCGCCACCGCGAATTCTTCAATGACAAACTGCTCGCGCCGCTTCTTCGCCTCATCATATGTCTGGTTCAAGCGCGTGCGCGCCTGGTTGCGAAGATTTTCGACGTATTCCTGATTTAAGACCTTTTCGCGTACCAGCTTGTCGGAATACTGCGTGGCCACCGTCGGCGTATTTTTGATCTTCCGGTACATGACCGGCTGGGTATAACTTGGATCGTCCGCCTCGTTGTGTCCCTGCCTGCGGTAGCCGATAATGTCGATCACCACGTCGCGTTTGAAACGTTGGCGGTAATCGTACGCAATCTGCGCAACGCGAATGCACGCCTCCGGATCGTCCGCGTTCACATGAAAGATCGGGGCCTGCACGGAACGGGCAATATCCGTGCAGTAAATGCTCGAACGGCCCGCAAGCGGATTGGTTGTAAAGCCGATCTGGTTGTTGGTCACAACGTGAATGGTGCCGCCGGTCGTATAGCCTTCCAACTGCGAAAGCTGCAAGGTTTCCGCTACCACTCCTTGCCCGATGAACGCCGCATCGCCGTGAATCAAAATCGGGATCACGCGAGCGCGGTCCTGATCGCCCAACCGGTCCTGCTTGGGACGCACAAGGCCTTCCACCACCGGATCGACTGCTTCCAGGTGGCTCGGATTAAACGCCACCGAAACGAGCACCTCTTTCCCCTGCGTGGATCGATGAACGCCGCTGGCGCCCAGGTGATACTTTACGTCGCCGGAGCCTTGCACGCTTTCCGGGTCGGGCTCGCCCTCGAATTCCGAAAATACCTGCGCCATTGACTTGCCGACGACGTTCGCCAGCACGTTCAAGCGCCCCCGGTGGGCCATCCCGATCACGGCTTCATGCACATTCTCATTTGCGCAGCGCTCCAACATTTCATCCAGCACCGCGATCGTGCTTTCCAAGCCTTCCAGGCCGAAACGTTTCTGCCCTACAAACCGGGTTTGCAGAAAATGCTCGAACTCTTCGGCTTGGATCAGCCGCCCCAGAATGCGTTGTTTTGCGGCAACGTCCAGCTTCCACAGAAACATGGTGCTTTCCAGGCGGTCCTGAAACCACTGTTTCTGCTCCGGATCGGGGATGTGCATGTACTCGACGCCGACCGTGTTCGAGTACGTCGTGCGCAGCCGCTCGATGATTTCCCGCAGGGTCTCGTAGGGCTGCATGTAGGAAGCGATCGCGCCGCTTGGCGCTTTTACCGCGCCGGCAAGAAACGGGCGATCCAGATCCCAGATGCTCAAACCGTAAGAAGAAGGATCGAGTTCCGGATGGTATTCCGGCTCATTTCCCAGCGGATTTGTGTTCGCCAGCAGGTGGCCGCGAATCCGGTACGAGGTGATCAAATTGATAACTGCCGCTTCTTTTGCGACGTCGGTATTCAGCGCCGCGTAGCGCGTGGGCGCAATCTGCTGGTCCTTCTGCCAGCGGACGGGCATGTAGGGAATCTTCAGATCGCGAAAGATCTCCTCATAGAAGCCGTCTTCGCCCTGCAATAATTGCTGCAATTTTGCGAGGAACGTGCCTGATTCCGCGCCCTGGATGATGCGGTGGTCGTAAGTGACGCTAAGCATCAGCACCTTGCTGATGCCGAGCAGCGCTCGATTTTCTTCCGTAACCGCAGCGAATTCCGCCGGGTAATCGATCGCTCCGGTTGCAATGATCGCGCCTTGTCCGGGCATGAGGCGCGGCACCGACCCCAAAGTCCCCACCGTTCCCGGGTTGGTCAAAGAAATCGTAGTGCCTTCGAAATCGGACACCTGCAGCTTGCCGTTGCGCGCCCGCGCCACAATATCGTCGTAAGCTTGAACAAACTGCGCGAACGACATGCCGTCGGCATGCTTCACATTGGGAACCATCAGCGACCGATTGCCGTCTTTACCCGCAACGTCGACCGCTAAGCCGATGTTGACCTGCGAGCGCACCACGCGAAACGGCTGGCTGTCCTTCTGCGCGAAGGCGTGATTCAACGAGGGATTCGTTTTAACGGCCTTCACAATGGCCCAGGCAATGATGTGCGTGAAACTGAGCTTGCCGCGTCCTTGCAGCGCCCGATGCTTGTTGATGATATTCCGGTTCTCTTCGATCACGCGCACCGGAATCTGACGCTGCGAAGTAGCAACCGGAATCGCCAAACTTGCAGCCATGTTCTCTGCGATGCGCGCGGCAACACCCCGAAGTGGAATTAACTGCTCGCTAATTCCCACCGCTTTGTCTTCAGCTTTGCCCGGCTGCACGGTAGCGGTCTTTGCAATTTCACCGGCCGGCGCAGAAACTTTCTCGCCCGGTCCGGTAGGATTCGGTTCTCGAATCGGCGGATCTACTTTGGGTGGCTCCTGTTCGGGCGGAATCTGTTGCGGTGGTTCCTGCTGTGGGGACGTGGGCTGCGGCGGTTCCTTCTGCGGAGTTTCAGGGCCATAAGGGGTTTTGGCCGCAACCTGTTGTTCTTCTGTCTGGGCGCTCGCAGCGCCGTTGTGGCCGCCCTCTTCGAACAGATGCGTCCAGCCTTCGTCAAGGCCCGTTCGGTCGAATTGATATTGCTGGTACAGCTCGTCTTCTAACCAACTGTTGATGCCCAACTCGGGGCTGGTAGTTTGTGCCACTTTTGGTCCCATTTTAACGAAATGGGTGTGTTTCTTATTCTTTGCGGAGAAGCGCAACTACATCGTCCACCGTAATGACTCCCACAAGCTTGTCGTTTTTGTCTAAAACCGGCAACGTCAACAGATTGTATTTATCGAACATATCTGCGATACGGTCTGCCGATTCATTCACATGCACGTACAGCAAAGTGTCGGAAGCCAGTTCCCTCA
This sequence comes from Terriglobia bacterium, assembly GCA_021324185.1. GTDB lineage: Bacteria > Acidobacteriota > Terriglobia > Bryobacterales > Bryobacteraceae > Bog-105. The sequence continues at coordinate 6,545 of JAJPJN010000122.1, forward strand.
GCGGCGTATCGCCGGATGCAAAAAACAAGCGCGCCAGCGGCACCGAATATTTCAAATGATCCTCGCCGTCGGTGAGAAAAATCGTGTGCAGGTTTTCCACCACATCTTCGTTTTTCTTCAGCTCGGCCATGGCATCCGCCACGGTAGCGTCCTCCGGAAGCGATAAATAGCCGGTGTCCATCAATCCACCTGCAGAATCATCTTTAAATTCAAGCAGTTCCTCAACCTCTTCTTTTTCCTCCGGCTCCATCTCTTCCAGGATTTCTTCAGAGCGCGCCTCTTCGAGGTCATTCAGGACGTCAGCCGCTTCCGACGGTTCCATCTCTTCGAGAATGTCGGCCGCTTTTTCGGCGTCGAGCGATTCGATAATCCGCGTCTGAATATCGGGTTCCACTTCGCTCAATAATTCAGCGGCAGTTTCGGCATCAACGGTATTGAAAATTGCGGTCCGGTCTTCATGCCCGAGATTTTCAACAATGTCGGCAAGATCGGCCGGATGCATGTCCTCGAGCAGTTTGTTCGAAATGTTCAATCGAACGCGCCGCTGCGGATCCGCTTCCAGAATGTTGCAAAACTCCCAGCGAATAGAATGCGGCGGAATGTGCTGTTGCAGTTTTCGAATCGTGGCCGGCGGCAGAATGCCGCGGAACAGACGCCGGAACATGGATCGTATGCCGATATCGACTTCCAGGATGTCCAGCACGTCGTGGCCGTCCTCGCGCTCTTTCAGGAATGTGATGTCGTTGACGCGAACAACTTTTCGCCCCTGAGCGTCGATAATCTGCTGGTCCAGCAAATCGCGGACCATCCGCAGCATGTATTCGTCGGAATGATATGGAGTGAGGCGCTCGTCTTTGAGGTGAATGCCCTCCGGGCTGATGGTGTCCACCTGGTCGTAGCGAATGCTCAGCCATCCGGGGCCCGCGCCCACCAGGTAGCGGTCCAGACGCACAGGATGGACCAGCGGAACCAGCGCGGCGTCGCGCAGATGGCCAATCTGGCGGCCTTTCAGGTCGAAGACCCGAACGCCTAGCAGTTCGGTGAGATAGAGGATCTCGTCGTCCATTACCCACCTTGAGAATAGCTGGCGCGAGGCGATACTAAAGAAGCAGCGTGCAGGGCGGTTGCGACCCCTGCTGCGCCGCCCGCATCGAGTTCTGTGAACGCACTTAGCCAGGTCGAGAACGCCACGCGCAAGCGCGAGAAGCTTACGGTCCGAAGCTTTTTCGCCCGCAACGGTCTGCTTGCGCGCTCGCACCCGGCTTATGAATACCGCCCCGGCCAGCTACAGATGGCCGAAGCCGTCGAGGCTGCTTTGGCCGATAAGCGGCATCTCATTGTAGAAGCGGGCACCGGCACGGGTAAAACGCTGGCCTATTTGGTGCCGTCGATCCTCTCCGGCAAGCGGATCATCATTTCTACCGGCACCAAGAATTTGCAGGAACAATTGTTCTACAAAGACGTGCCGTTTCTGCAGCGGCTTTTTGAAAAGCCGCTATCGGTCTGCTACATGAAAGGCCGCGCGAATTATCTCTGCCGGCAGAAACTGTACGACGCCGAAACAGAGCCGGTGCTGGCGGGTTTCGACGAAGCCCACGATTACCGCATGATTCGCGAGTGGGAGCAGCAGACGGAAACCGGCGATCGCAGCGAACTACGCCTGTTGCCTGAAAACAGCACCGCCTGGTGGAAACTGGATGCCCGCAGCGATCTGTGCGCCGGGCAAAAATGCCAGCAGTTCGAGCGCTGCTTTATTACCGCGATGCACCGGCGCGCCGCCAATAGCGACATCATCATCGTCAATCATCATCTCTTTTTCGCGGATCTTGCCTTGCGGGAACAGCCTAACGCTGCGATCCTGCCGGAGTATTCGGCCGTCATTTTTGATGAAGCGCACGAGATCGAGGATGTCGCCGGCCAATACTTCGGAATCAGCATCAGCAACCTGCAAATTCAGGAGCTGATCAAGGACACGCTCGCGATTTCGCGCCAGAAGGCATTTGCAAGCCCCGAATTGGAGCATGTGCTCACGCTGCTGGCCGCAACGGCGGAAGCCTTCTTTAACCTGTTTCCACAGGAGGGGCGCCAGGCATTTCGTGATCACCAGAAATTTCTCGCGCAAAATGAAGAGGCATACGACAAGCTTTTGCTCGGCCTGAATGTGTTTTGCGCGCGCCTGGAATTAGTCGATAGCGCCATCGACTATACCCTTCCACTTGTGCGCCGCGCCAATCTCATCGGCCAGGGACTTCGCTTCTGGATGGAAGCTGCCGATCGCGGCTGCGTCTACTGGACTGAGCGGCGGGGGCGCGGATTTTATTTGCAGGCAACGCCCATCGACGTCTCGCAGGTGCTGGCTTCGAGACTTCTGGAATGCACCAATTCCGTCATTCTGACCTCCGCCACACTCACCGTGGCGGGCGCCTTCGAGTACACGCAGAACCGGTTAGGCCTGCAGAACGCTGTCACCGCGCTGATTGAAAGTCAATACGACTACCAGAAACAAGTCCTGCTCTACGTCCCGCCACATCTGCCCGATCCGCGCCGGCCGGAGTTCACGCACAAGGCGGCGGATGAGATCGAATGGATACTCGAGGCCTCGCGCGGCCGCGCTTTCGTGCTCTTCACCAGCTACCAGCAGATGCGCCAAATCTATGAGCTGCTGCGAAGGCGCCTCGATTATCCACTGCTTTTGCAAGGCGATGCGCCGCGCAACGCGCTTATCGAAACCTTCCGGGCAACCCGAAACGCGGTCTTATTCGGCACATCCAGTTTCTGGCAGGGAGTGGATGTGCAAGGCGAGCAGTTGAGCTGTGTCATTATCGACCGCCTTCCGTTCGCTGTCCCAACAGATCCTGTTGTGGAAGCGCGCGTCAATGCAATCACGGAAAGCGGCGGCAACGCATTCTACGAATATCAGATCCCACAAGCCGCTTTGGCGCTGAAGCAAGGCTTCGGGCGTTTGATTCGCGCAACTAGCGATCGTGGAGTGCTGGCTCTGCTGGATAATAGGATTATCAAGCTGAATTACGGCAGGATCTTTTTTGCCAGCTTGCCGCCTTACCGGTTCACGAATAAGCTAGCCGACGTCCAACAATTTTTTCATGTTTGAAGTTTGCGTAGAACACACCTTCGCCGCCGCCCACGCCTTGCGCAACTACAAAGGCAAATGCGAGAACGTGCACGGTCACAACTACCGCGTGCAGGTGGCAATTGAGGGCAGGGAACTCGATTCGAATGGATTGCTGTATGATTTCGCAGACTTGAAAAGCAGTCTTCGCGGCGCCAGCGAATACCTGGATCACCAATATCTAAACGAATTGAAACCGTTTGATGAGATCAATCCATCTGCCGAAAACATCGCCAAGTTTATTTGCGATGAGATTCAGAAGGACGTTAAAACCGTTTCAATCGCTTACGTGCGCGTCTGGGAAACAGATACATCCTGCGCCACGTACCGGCCTTAGCGGCCGAAGAACGCAGCGTTTTTCTGCGCGAAATCAGCCCACTGCTCTGGTAAATCTTCGGCAGCAAAAATCGCAGATACCGGGCAAACCGGTACACAGGCGCCGCAATCGATACATTCGACAGGGTCAATGTACAGCATCTGCTCGCCGGCAAATTTCTCTTCATCCTTCTTGGGATGAATGCAATCCACGGGGCAAGCGTCTACACAGGCGGTGTCTTTGGTTCCGATGCAGGGTTCGGCAATTACGTAAGCCATTTTTTATAAACTTCTGTCCATCAACGAGAGGGTAAATCTTAGAATTAACACACTGGAAGAGCGCGCACTAGTGGCCCGAACAACCGGTGGTTTCCGAAGTGTAAACAATACTTGCGATTTTCCAGCCGCCGGCCGTTTTCAGCAGGCCGGCCGAGTCGATGCCGCAGTGATGAAACTTGCCGTTTAAAAGGAATTCATACTCGCCCCAGACCTGCGCGATCCGGCCCTGAATCAACACATTGGGCTGATTCGTGAAGCGTTCCAACAGAGTTCCCTTTGCTGCTGTAATGTGCGTGACGAAATCGTCCGCAGAGGTGTTTCCGGGCGTTCCGTCGGCGCGCAGAAAATAGAATCGCGCGTCCGGCAGCACGGCCGCACGGATAGCGGCGGCATCATGCGCCGCCATGCCGTCGAACAATTTCTGAACAACGGCAACGGCATCGGCCTTATCGGAGTCCTGTGAAAACAAGGGAACGGCTGCAAGGGCAGCAGCGAGGAAGAGACGAATCATCATGCAGGCATTCTACGTCTTCATGCGCGCCATAAAGTAGAATCCCGCGAGCGAAAAGATGATATCCGGAGACCAGGCGGCCATCATCGCCGGCAATTGATTAAGATCTCCGATCTGTTCGAATACCGTGCCGATGGTCCAATACGCGATCGCGATGCCGAAACTGATGCCCACACCGGTCATGGCGCCTCGATTCCCGGCGATAAACGCGAACGGAATGCTGAGGATTGCCATGATCAGCGCGAACAGAGGCACCGAAAACTTCTTGTAGTATTGGACGCGCAGCGGCGTGGTGTTCATGCCGCTGGCCTGGAGTTCGCGAATGTAATTCCCCAGCTCCTCAAAATTCATCTCCTTGTATTCTTTTTCTTCTTTCACGAACCAGGATGGCGGCTCCGTCAGTTCGGGAAATGAGGCCGCGGAGTCATGAAAGAGCTGATAGCAGCAATCAATCCGATTACTCGCCAGATCGCTAAACCCGTTCCAGAAAACCCAGGTGCGCAGGGCCGGGTTCCATTGGGCGCGTTCGGCGGAGATCTGCCGCGTAACGGCGAATGTCTTGGGATCCAGCTCGTAAACGTTCACTTTCGACATCACGCCTTGCCGCGGATCGATCGATTGGTAGTTGTAGATCCGCGAGCCCTGGCCGTAAATCCACTGCCGGTTCAAGCGTAAGTAGGTAGCGGGCGGCTTGTTCTTGATCTCGGCGCGAAGGCGCTCCTGCCGGCGGTTCGCCTCCGGAATATAGAAATGGTCGAAGGCGAATAACGCGCTGCTAATGAAAAAACTCATGACCAGCACGGGCGCTGCCAGCCGGTGCACGCTGATGCCGGCCGCTTTGAAAGCGGTCACTTCGTTGTACTTCGTCAAGATACCGAAGCAGATGAGTGATGCTACGAGCGTGCCGATGGGCGTCAATTGATAAACCAGGCTGGGCGCGAGATGCCAGAGATAATCGATCATCGTCGGCATGCCGATATCGTTCTTGATCATGTCGCCGAGCAGTTCGAAAAACGTAAAAACTTCAATTAGCGCGACCAGCGCGATTACGAGAACAACAAAGTAAAAAATGAACCCGTTCAGCACATAGCCGTCGATGATCATCGGGCTGAAGCCGAATCGCTTTGAGCCGCTACTTCCGCGCTCGCCTCCGGCGCGGAGCACCTTTAGTTTGTCCAGCAGATCTTGTCCCGCCCTGCGCACCCAACCGGCGATGTCGTGGTCGCCCGGAGTCTCGAGCCGGCTCAGCAGAAATATGCCTACGACGGCGAACACGGCGTCCGGGGTCCACACGGCCAGCGGCACCGGCAAACTTCCTTTGCGCGCCAGCCCGATCAGCGTAATGAAGCCCAGGTAATAAAGAAACGCCAGCGTCACGGTCATGATGAACGCCGCCGATTTCCCGCCTTTGCGCGACGAAACACCCAAGGGTATACCGACCAGCGCCAGCAGCATGCAGGCCAGCGGCAGTGCGAAGCGCTGGTGTAGCTCAATGGCGGCTTCGACGTAATCGGCGTGCGAGAGATTGTGCTGCCGGTAGACGCGCTTGTAGAGCGGCCCGGTATCCATCTCCTGCACTGTTTTATTGAGCTGCAGCTCTTCGGGTTTCTGCGCCTGCAAGGCATCGAATTGCGTCGAGGCGGCAGTCTTGATGATCTTTCCTTCTTTGTCCCGTTCCGTTGAGCTGAAGTTTCGCAGATCGAGAATAATCCGGTTGTTGACGGCGTCCGCGTGCGGTATGGCTTCCTGCGCCACAATAATGCGCGGCGCATCGCTGCGGTCCTTGCCACGCTGCGCCAGTTCGGCCGGGGGCGTCACGTCAGCGATAAAGACGTTGTGCCAGATGGTCTGTTTAGGGCCGCTTTCGACGTTGTCGACATACAGCACCGTATTCGGAAAATCCTCGTCGAAGATGCGCGATTCGATATTGCCGGTCAACTGAGCCGCGGCAAAGTTCTTGGCTACTTTCGACTCCAGGTGCAGCGAAAGCGGCGTCAGCCACAGCGATGCCAGCGCGGTCAAAACCAGCGCCAGAAAAGCGAACAGCAGCACCGGTCGCGCCACGGACTTGCTCGAAATGCCGGAGGCGCGCATGGCCGTGATTTCGCTGTCTGCCGACATGCGGCTCAAGCCGATCAGAATGCCTACCAGCACGCCCAGAGGCAGCGCGAACGGAATGGTGGAAGGCAGCGCGTACAATAGCAGCCGCGCCACTACCGGAGGCGGCGCCGAGGTCTTCACCAGAAGAACTGACAACCGCTCAATGGTGCGCAGAAACAGCACAAAGATAAACAGCAGCGTGCCCAATGCCGCGCTGGTAAAAACTTCCCGGAAAATGGCCCTGCTGAGAATTCGCACCGTTCTGCTAATGCGCCTTACTGAGGTGTCAACGCGGGCGGCGGCACAATGGGCGGCCTGCCCGCCTGCTCCTCGGTGCGGCCCAGATCGACGCTGTCGAACAGCAGCGAAGGACAGATCACAGCCGATGAGGTCGCCTCGCGCGCCATATCGATCAGATCAAATGAGCTTCCGTTGTTCATGTAATTCAAAACGTAGGGATGATCGGAAGCTGCCCGGATGTCGCGCAGATCCTTTGCGCTGAATTCCTTGAAATGAATGGCGCGTACCAGTTGCTCGTGCCCGTCGGGATACACGCGGTAAGCCAGAAGCGGCGTGTTTAACGTGCGTGCATAACCGTTTTTCTGCAGCTCCCGCGCCATGGTTTGCAGTTCTTCGAAATTGGCTGTCGACGGGAAGTCGATTTTACGAATCAGCATGCCGTATTTGAGCCCGGCTGTCTTCACCATTTCGATCAGCTTGGCCTTCATTTGCGCTTCCGGTACGGTCTCATCCGCTTGCACAAATAAGTTGCCGATCGCGGCTGCTTCGGAGCCGAATCCCCCCGGCAAGCGCCCGTGCCCGTTAGAAGCATTAAAGGTCCGCACTGGTTGCCTGCTGAGCAGAAAGCGCTTCAGTACTCCCTTTTCGACAAGGACGACGCGCTCTGCAGGGACGCCTTCATCGTCCACGTCATAAGATCCCGCCAATACCCGCCCCTGAAATTCCTTCTGGTGCGGATCGTCCACAAGTGAAAGCCATTCGGGCAGCACGCGCGCGCCGATACGCGAAGCCCAGACGCTCTCAATCGGGTCCGCGCCTTGCACATTCGCGCCTGGAGGCGAAACCGGCTTTCGCTGCAGCCGGATCGCATCCGTCAGAGCTTGCGCCATCATTTGCGCAGCCGCTTCCTGCTCGAATAGCACCGGCCCGGTGTAATCATCGCCCTGAGGCGCTTTGCTTAAGGCATCCACGTGGGCCGCCACATCGTCTACCCGGCTGCTCAATTCCTGCTCGGAAGGCAATTGCGACGGCTCCAACACGGTAATCAGATCGTGATCCCAAACGCGCGTGCCATCCGCAGCCAGCGCACTGCCGCGAATGTCCGCCATGCTCAGCTCCTGAGGAATTCGAATGACCGTGCCTTCCGTGTTCACCAGCCTGTAAGTCGACCCGATGCCTCGCAGCGCCACGGATGATTCGAGTACATCCGGCCGCGCAGCAAATCTCCCCGAAAGCTTGCGGGCCATGTCTTCCCAGTGCCCTATGTTGACCTTCAATTCCGACGGCGCTTCCAGAACATGCACCGGCGAAGCGGGACTGAAATCCGGGATGTCCTCATGATCGGCTAATTCCCGCAGAGCTGCCCGTTTACGTGTGATTTGATCCGACGAGCCCTTATAGATGGCATCCGTGTACAGCCAAAGCTGGGTGCGGATCGCCTGATAATCATCGTCGATCGGCAAAAGGCCAAGACGCGCGGTTCCCGTGTAGACCGAGTTCGTGTTGTCGAATTTGTAGTCTCCAACCCGAAGCAGGATGGTTGGCTGGCGGATGTGCAGCCTGTTGGCGTTGATGAGCCCGCCGAGGCTTGCGGTCACGGCCGTATTGTCGCTTTCGCTAATCGCATAGGCGACAAAGTACGGCTTCTCGAGATTGTTGATTTGAAGTGTCTTGGCGCGCGCGATCTCATCCAGCATGGCGCGAAGCTGTGTATCTTTACGCGCGTCCGCGCCGTTGTCCGCTGCGAATGCCGGCAATAACAAAGCCACGGCTGCGCCCAGTCGAGCCGCAATGGCAAGCGAGCGCTTCACTGCTTTTCTCCCTCCGGGCGCGGCAGCAGCGGCGGCTTTTCCTGCGCGTTCTGTTTCTTCTGAGTCTCGATCTCCGAAACCAGAATGGCGGGAGAAACCGCCGAGACCGGAATGCTTCCCGATTCGGCGCCGCAGAATCCGTTGAACACTTCGGCCCGATTGGAAGTCGCCACAATCTTCTGAAAGCTGGCCAGCGGCGTCCCTACAATATCGACCCCGCGAATCAGTTCGTCCGGCCGGCCATCCGGATAAACTCGATAAACCACCAGCGGAACTACCGTGAACGCCTGCAATCCCTGTCTGCCCGTCGTTGTGTAGCCGCTGGCGACTTCTTCGAAGTACAAACCGTACGGCTTGTTCTGCTTTTTGATCTCTTCAATCAACTGCTGTCTTAAATCGTGATCCGAAACCTGTTTCGACGACTCCACAATGAGGTTCGATTGCCGCGATACCACCTCGAAGCCTGCCTGCCTTCTGCCGTGCCCGTTCGATTGATGAAACTCGCCGACCGGTGAACGCGAAAGCAAAAACGTCTTCAGCACGCCATCTTCAACCACTTTGACGGGGCGCGCTTTCACGCCCTCATCGTCGTAATCGTAATAGCCGATGAGATCCGTTCCTTTGTACTGCCGCATAGTGGGGTCGAAATCGACGCTGATGAAATCAGGCAGAACCTTGTGTCCCAGCATCTTCGTGAATGTCTGTCCTTCGGAAATATCCTTCTGCCGGTGGCCTTCCACGCGATGGCCGAAGATTTCGTGAAAGAAGACTGCCGAAGCACGACCTGAAAGAATGGCCGGGCAAACAATCGGTTCCGCGGGCGGAGCATTCACCAGGGCATCCAGCTTTTTCGCCACTTCCTGCACGCGCGCGGTGACCGTTTTATCGTTCGGAAGATGCGCCGGGTCGGAGGCTTCCATGCTGTCAAACAGCCGCACATCCATGCCGTCGGGAGCCAGTGCAAGCCCGTTGATTTCGATGCGGAAGAAGTTGTTCCCCTGTTCGATTGCTGAACCTTCCGTGTTTACGAACGTCTTGATCTCGCGTTTGCCGATGAAGGTAACGGCAGAGCCGAGGATCTTCGGGTGCTGGCTGAATTGGGCCGACCAGCCGCGCACTTTTTGATTCCAATCCTTGATGTCGTAACGGTAGGTTTCCGGCAGTTGCGAATAGGTCTGCGGCGTTTCGGAAGAAAAATCGGCATCCTGTTCCGGCTCCTGCGCCAGCAACTGCTGATCTGTCTTTAGCTGCAGCAGGCGGCGCGAAGCTGAGCGGTAAACGCGATTCGTCTCCGCCCACAAAGCGCGCCGGATCTGGTTCGGATCGTTATCAATGCTCAGCGCGGTAAAAGAAGTGAACCGGATGCGGCTGCCTTTATAGGGGTGATAGTTGTCAAATTTCGCTGTGCCCACACGGATGGTTGTGTCCACGCCGCGATTGTGCTGATGCACGTTTTCGAGGAGAGCTCCGTCGGTCGCCGAAGCCGAATCGGTCTGATCCTCCGTGACCTCATACGCCATGTAATAAGGAGCCGGGTCGGCCTTTGCCTTTAAGCCGGCAAACTCGCGATCCAGTTCGCCCTTCAGGATGTCGACTAGCGATGAGCGAGGTGTGCTGGATGCTTTAGACCAAAGGGCAATGGCTGGTAATAACAGTACAAACAGCACGAAAAAGACGTGCCGGGCGGGTTTTCGGAGCAAGTACAAGGATAACAGCCGCGCTTGACTAGGACGTAACCAATTTCTTAATGGTTGCTTCGAGTTGTGCCATATCCGTTTCGCCGATGAAAGACTTCACCTGCCGTCCCGTTCGATCAAAGAGAAACAGCGCGGGCAGGGCGCCGCTCCATTTCGGGTCGATCGCGTTGATGAACTGGTCATCATCGGCCGCGTGCCGGATGTAGCGTGGTGCGGGCGCGCCCTGAGACGCGACAAAGCTCGCGGCCTGGGCCTCGGCTTCCGGTTCATCACAGGAGACCGTCACCAAATCCAGGTCCTTCGCGTAACGGGAATGCAGCGCAATGAGCTTGGGCATCTCTTCGCGGCACGGCGCGCACCAGGTTGCCCAAAAATCAACCAGCAGAAGCCGGCCATGATGGCTGCTTACCATCTTCCGGAAGCCCGCCTCATCCAGCGGCATGAGACCGGTTGCGGCGAAAATTTTTCCGTTCAGGGCAAATCCAGCAGCAAGCCCGAACAGAGACTGGCGTCGAGTCATGATTGCTGAGAGTTACTTCCCAAAGTCAAAGTTCGAGCTTGCACTTGTCTTTTGGACCTTTTTGATGGTGCAGCCGAACGCCTTGGTCTCAGTCTGCGGCGGCGTGTTGCCGGCAAGCACAGCATCCAGGGCCAGTCTTAGCCGCTGTGTGGTCACGCGCGAGGGATTCTGGGAATCGTCGATGGAGCCGTGATAACGCAGGATGCCCTTGCTATCGATCACATAAGTTTCGGGCGTAACGCTCGCGCCAAACCGGTCCGCCACAACATTGTCCGGGTCCTTGTAAACGGTGAATTGAAAGTTGTGCTCGCGCGCGTGTTCGGCAACCGCGGAGGCCGGCTCCGTCCGGTTCGCATTGATGGCCACAAATTTCACTCCCTTCGGTGCATAATCCTGATAAAGAGCGTTCATCCGCTCGTTGTAGGAATTTGACACCGGGCACTGAACGGCAATAAACATCACCACCGTTACATTGCCTTTCAACGCCGAAAATTGAACCGGCGTACCGTCGAGTTTTTGTATTGTGAAATCCGGAACGGGGGCTCCGGCGTGGAACTCCTGAGCAAAAAGAGAGGACGCCAGCAGTGTGGCCGCAGCGACAGGTGCGAAGAGCTTCATTGCAATTTCTCTGCCTCCAATAATTTTTGTAAAGACTCCGTATACGGGGCGCGCGCGACACCGCGCTCCGTAATAATAGCCGTCACATAGCGGTTCGGGGTTACATCGAAAGCAGGATTGGCGACTTTGATTCCTTCGGGCGCCACTGCGACGCCCACTTTTCTGCGCCCTTGTTAAGGGTGCAGCCGAAACTTGGATTCTGGTTTATTGCAACGCGGCTTTTAGATCTTCCAAATCTTTCACAACCTGGTCTCTCATTTCGGATACCGGTAGCGCGGGTGCATTTGTGAGAAGTTGTTGTTCTTTCTGCCTGATGCGTCTCGAGACAAGTGACATGGCCTGAATCTCCAGCATATTCGAGATTCCATCTGCTCGTGTGTCACCCAACGGCGTACCCCCGAACTGCCGCTTTGTCACAAACAATAAAGGCAGTTCATGCTCTTTCTGATAGGCGGCGAGCTTTTCATCAAAATCGGCTTGAGATTCGAAAGAACGATTCGCAAGATACTGGATCAGATCACCGGTTATCAAAGCCGTTGCGCGGCGGGATCGAAGCAAGAGCGGCGAGATCAGCGGGTCCCCGTCACTGACTCCATTGGAGTAAACCACGGCGCACGTAACGGAAGGGGCAGCTACGCGAAAGGTCCGCTCCTCCCCAGGCTTCCAGAGGCCAAGAGGGTCAGCTTCGAACAACGAATCGTAAATCTTGAGACTACTCCGATGCGCCTCGTCGTCTGTTCCCGTCTGCCACATCGCTATAGCGGCTATAGGCAAATGACTTTCGTTCCTGATAGTAACTTTATTGTCAGCCGCCGTGTAGGCACGGTCGCAAGATGTTCCGAATGCTGCTGGCATGGAGATACCGGCCAAAATCCCAAAAGCGATCGAGCTTGGTAAAAGGTGGGTCAGTATCCTCCAGCATTTGTTTATCGGAGCACTTCTTCTTACAACCATACAGCTTCCATCCTAACGAGCTAGACTCCTCAAGATTTGGTCTTCCTCCGATTGGGTCAATTTGCCTATCCATGCGGATCTTACGCGACCGGCCTCATCTATTATTAGGAGAGTCGGCGTGTTTCTGATGCCCAAACTCTGGAAATCTGCCGCCTGATAGCGGTCCTTCGGCAGCCCGAGCTTGCTGAGAAATTGGCGAGCCTTTGTATCGTGTAGATCAAAAGCAAAGAAGATTCTTCCACGCGGAGCTTTCCGGTCTATTGCAGAAATAAGCCGTCTATAAAACCCGCCGCTCTCCGCACAAAAGATGCAGCTACTGCTCATCGCGGCAATGGCCGTCCCCTTAGCAAGGGCATCCCCACGGGCGCGTAATTTGGCAAACTCCGGGAAAGAGCGGTGAGCAAGCGCCTCAATTTCCGCAGTTTTAGTATCAGCGTTCGTCCTGTTTCTTCGCTGTAGAGTGGTAACTAAGAGAAATACCAAAACAGCGATAATCGCTAAGTTGGTAATCGTATTTAGAAGGCGTTGCAAGCTTACGCACTCTTTATTGCAGGGTTGAGTTGGGCGAGATAGCGCTAAATAGCCGGCCTTCCGAATCGATAAAAATCGGAAGAACTATGGTGGCCTCCATCGCCTGACCATTCACGATAAAAGGGGTGAACGACCACATCTTCATTGTAGGGCCTATTTGGCTTAGCGGCGCCGCAGAGATGTGATTCGAGAGGATCTCGACCACGCCTCCGCTCTTGTCGATTCGCAATCTAACCGTGGCAAAAATTCCCGGAGCATCGGGTTTGGAAGCGGAGCCGAGATCAGCATAATTCGCGAGATGTTGCCTCAGCTCGCTAATTGTCGGCGCGTACCTGCCATTACTCAGCATCGAGCCGGTAGCCTCAGTTGAAAAAGACGGGGAACGTCCGAGAGTCAACAATAAGTCGCCAAATCCATGCAAAGGCCCCGATAGCGCCGCGCCATCCCTGATTATGAGGCTGTCTTGCACAGCTGCCTGTGCAACTATTTTCGAATTCTGGCTGACAGTAATCGCACCTAGGGCTGGCAGCGAAACGTAAACCAGCAGAGATGATCCCTTCACTAATTGAGAAACAATGGCAATAGATCCAGTCTTAATCGAGACTTCGCTGCTGGATAAATCCCGAATCCCAGAAATCATCTGGGAGGGCGCTCTGCCCGACGGTCCTTGCGTGTAAGAGATCACAGTTGCCGTGAGGCTAGCCGGCCGGTCATTTGCCACCTTGACGCCGATCGCCCAATGAGAAACAGCTGGCACATCTCCGATGTCGATGGTCAGATTTTGCGACATTGGCGGGAGTTCAATCGCAGACCGCGGTGATTCCAAAATGGACTTATGCGAGGCTTGCGCCTCGATGCGAAAGGCAATCAACATTAGCAAACTTAGTAACTTAATCCGTGCCATGTCTCACTCCTGAACTATGCCTAGTAGACATAAGTATCATCACAATCGTCGCTGTAGCTTACCAGACTGCCATCCGCGTTACTGCACATACTGGCGGTGCAGAAATAGTCGTCGCATTCAATGCCAATGAAACTACAGCATTGACCCCACAGGCAGGTAACGGTGCCTCCGGACGAGTGGCATGGATCTGCCGCCGCCAACCATGCAATCGCGGCGATTCCAATAACTCTGAGCATTGCTTGTAGTCTCATAACAGAGCGGAAGACCTCCCTCTTACCAAGAACACGACCGCACCAGCATCTGACGACGCTCTGTTACGATCTAGATGTTTACTATTAAGTCCGGCACCAGCGTAATCGCTTTGTGGTAGGGGTGCAACTAGGAACAATGCGAGTACATCCGCAGAAAAACCTTTGGCTGCTCCGATGCGGTCCTGGAGGCTCGTCCTTGATCTATACCTACCCGTCAGGCGTCGGGCCTAGCCCGCGAGCTTACGCAGGCTCTCCGTATACGGGGCGCGCGCGACACCGCGCTCCGTAATAATAGCCGTCACATAGCGATTCGGGGTTACATCGAAAGCAGGATTGGCGACTTTGATTCCTTCGGGCGCCACTGCGACGCCTCGCATGTGGGTCACTTCTTTGCCGGCGCGCTCTTCGATCGGGATCTCATCTCCGGATTCCAGGCTCAGGTCCAAAGTGGAAATCGGCGCGGCAACATAAAAAGGCACTCCGTTCTCCTTTGCAAGCACCGCAACACTGTAGGTGCCCACTTTGTTCGCCACATCGCCATTCGCGGCTATGCGGTCCGCGCCGACGACGACACAGCCGATCCTCCCGCTTTTCAGAAAATGTCCCGCCATGTTGTCGGTAATCAGCGTGGTTTCGATTCCGTCGCGCTGTAGTTCCCACGCGGTCAGCCGCGCGCCTTGCAGGAAGGGCCGTGTCTCATCGGCAAACACATCGATTTTTTTGCCCATCTCCACGGCTGCCCGAATAACGCCCAATGCGGTTCCATAGCCTGCTGTCGCCAGCGCACCGGCATTGCAGTGGGTGAGGACCGTCTTGCCGTCGGGCACTAAAGGCGCGCCGTTGCGGCCAATGGCTTCGTTGATCGCAATATCTTCTTCGCGAATGTGTTGCGCTTCCTCTATCAGACGCGCGCGTACGGCATCCGGCCCCAGATGCTTGTTAGCCTCGTAAACGCCGCGCATACGATCAATGGCCCAGAACAGGTTTACTGCCGTCGGTCTGGTCTTGGCGAGAGTTTCGCAAATCACCGGCATATCGGCTTCAAGATTTTGCGACTTCTGCGCGCCTAGCGCGACGCCCATAGCAGCAGCCACGCCAATGGCAGGCGCGCCCCGGATGACCATCTTGCGAATCGCCTCCGCCACTTCCGTATGAGTGCGGCACGTGACGAAGCTGGTTTCGTTCGGCAGACGAGTCTGGTCGATCATCACAACGCCCTCAGGCGTCCAGGCGATTGTTTCCACGGCGGTTTGAGTGAGAACTGCGGGTGTGCTCATGTTTAAGTTTGCTGATGCTTTGAAATTGCCAGCGCAATGACCTGCAGGCCGTTGAAGCAGCCGTGCATGATCGTCGTGGGCACAATCGAATTCGTGTACGCGCGCACAAACCCCAGTACAACTCCGACTATCCCGATTGCCACAACGTACTGCCATACGAAGGAGTATTCAGCAGCGTGAAGCCCGCCGAACAAGGCCGCGGTGAACAGAATGCCGAGTATCAGGCCGAAGGTGCGCGTCAGCAGCGGCTGCAGAAAACCTCGAAAAAACAGTTCTTCGAAAAAAGGCGCCAGCACCGCAGCCATGATCGCCAGCGGCACAATCGGCATGGCCTTCATCATTTCATCCATCTGCGTCGAGGTCTTGGGGGTGCGCAGCAGAGAACTGATTCCGGAAACAATAAAAGGAAGCGCCACCCCGCCTAGCGCCGCGTAGATCAATACGGTGGAATTTGTCATGCGCCAGCCTAGCGAGGGCAGCATCGGCTTTCCATAACGGCTGCTGATCACAAATTTAAAAACCAGCAGCAGGAACACGTAGACGGCAAGATTGGTTGGCAAAATCAGCGGCACTGGGTTATCGCGCAGCCACGGCCACACAAGCATCGTCGCCCCTACGCACAGCAGAATCAGCGCGATGGCCGCGCCCATCAGGCCTATGACGAGCGCCAGGTCCTGATATCCCCAAAACGGGAAGCGCGGCGGCTTCGGCGGGGGCGCAACCGGAGGAGCGGGCTGCTGGGCCGGATCGGTTACCGGGACGTATTCAGGTTGGGTCGGCGTCTCGTCAGGCTGCATGTCCCGGTCTCAGTATGTGCCGAAGTGCTTGCGCGGTGTGGCTTTCGCGCACGTCCAGAATTTGCTCCGGAGTGCCTGTCGCTACCAGCCGTCCGCCTTTTTCGCCGCCCTCCGGTCCCAGGTCGATCAGATAATCCGCGCTCTTAATCACATCAATCTGATGTTCAATAATCACCACCGTGTTCCCTAAATCCACCAGACGTTGCAGTACGTTCAGCAGATGCCGCACATCTTCGAAATGTAACCCGGTGGTCGGCTCATCCAGCAGGTAGAACGTTTTGCCCGTTTGCCGTTTGCTCAACTCTTTGGCTAGCTTGATGCGTTGTGCTTCGCCGCCCGAAAGAGTAGTTGACGATTGTCCTAAATGGATGTAGCCCAGCCCGACGTCCTGTAGCGTTTTCAATTTCTGCTGGATCTGCGGAATATTCGTCAACAGGTCGACCGCTTCATCCACCGTCGATTCCAGTAGATCTGCAATGCTCTTACCCTTGTACTTCACTTGCAGTGTTTCCAGGTTGTACCTGCGCCCGCGGCAAACATCACAGGTGACATAAACATCGGGCAGAAAGTTCATCTCGATGCGCTTCAGCCCGTCGCCCTGGCACGCTTCGCAGCGGCCGCCCTTCACGTTAAAGCTGAACCGGCCCGCCTTGTAGCCGCGTTCGCGCGATTCGGGCAGCATGGCATACAACTCGCGAATGGCTGTGAAGACGCCGGTATACGTCGCCGGGTTCGAACGCGGCGTGCGGCCAATCGGCGATTGATCGATCTCAATCACCTTGTCCATATGTTCGAGCCCCAGAATCGCATCATGCGCGCCCGGCATTTCACTCGATCCATACACTTCCTTCGCCAGCGCGCGATAAAGAATATCGTGAATCAAGGTCGACTTGCCGCTGCCCGAAACGCCGGTGACGACGATCAGCGTTCCCAGCGGGAAATCGACATCGATATTTTTAAGGTTGTGCTCACGCGCGCCCTTCACCGTAATCTTCTGGCCGTTTCCTGCGCGCCGGACGAGCGGCGGAACAATGGAGACACGGCCGCTGAGGTATTCGCCCGTGAGCGATTGCGGGATTTGCATGATCTGCGCGGGCGTGCCTTGCGCGATCAACTCGCCGCCTAGCCTCCCGGCGCGTGGACCCAGGTCGATGACATAATCGGCGCGCTCAATCGTCTCCGCATCGTGCTCGACGACCAGAACCGTATTGCCCAGATCGCGCAAATGATGCAGCGTATCGAGCAGGCGGCCGTTGTCGCGGGGATGCAATCCGATTGACGGCTCGTCGAGCACATACAGGACGCCGCGCAGTTTCGAACCGATCTGCGTCGCCAGCCGTATGCGTTGCGCTTCGCCGCCCGATAGCGTGGCCGACGAACGCTCTAGGCTCAGGTAGTCCAGACCCACCGCGCAAAGGAACTGCAAGCGGTTTTGGATCTCTTCGACTACTCGTCCGATCAGCTTCAGCTCGCGACCGTTGAACTCCCAGGTCTGTACCAACGGAAGCGCCCGCGCAACCGGCAGGGCTGTGAATTCGCCAATCGACATGCCCTTGACCTGCACAGCCAGGCTGGAGGCACGCAGCCGCTTGCCGCCGCAATCGGGACAGGGCGCGGGCGACATGAAATCCATCAGCCAGTCGCGGTAGCCTTCGCTCGCTCGCGCGAAGCTCTCATCCAGCGTTCTCAAGATTCCGGCGAATTGGCCGTTGCCGTAAATCAGCACGTTGCGCGTCTTTTTCGGGAGTTCGTCGAACGGGACGCCTAGATCGATGTCCAACTCCTCCGCTGCTTCGGTCAAAGCCGAAATCATGTACGACGAACTCGACCCCGGTCCTAGTCCTCCCTCCAGCAGAGGTTTCGAAGGATCGGCAATCACCTTCACCGGGTCAAAGGCCCACGTGTTTCCGACGCCGCGGCAGGATTCGCACGCCCCATACGGGCTGTTGAAGGAAAACGAGCGCGGCTCGAGTTGCGGAATGCTGGTGCCGTCATTCGGGCACGCGAGCTTTTCCGAGTACAACCGCTCCGGCCCATCCACTACCGCGACCACCACCAGCCCGCCGGCCCACTTCAGCGCCGTCTGAATAGAGTTCTCCAACCGCTGTTCAATACCGGATTTCACCACCAGCCGATCAATCACCACTTCAATCGTGTGATTCTTCCGCTTGTCGAGCTTAAGCGGTTCATCCAAAGCGCGCAGTTCGCCATCGATGCGCGCCCGGAAGCCTGCTTTCGCGATCGCCTCGAGCTCTTTCTTGTATTCGCCTTTGCGGCCGCGTGCGATCGGCGCCAGCACCATAATGCGCGCGCCCTGATGCTCCGCCAGCACTTGCTCCAGAATTTGCGCGGGGGATTGACGCGCGATTTCTGCGCCGCACAGCGGGCAATGCGGCACGCCAACCGAGGCATATAGCAGCCGCAGATAGTCGTAAATCTCGGTGACAGTCCCCACCGTCGAACGCGGGCTGCGCCCCGTCGTTTTCTGCTCAATCGAAATCGCCGGGCTGAGGCCGTCGATGGAATCTACCTCCGGACGCTCCATCTGATCCAGAAACTGCCGCGCATAAGGTGATAGCGTCTCCACATAGCGCCGCTGGCCTTCGGCATAGATCGTGTCAAAAGCAAGCGAACTTTTGCCCGACCCGCTCAGCCCCGTAATGACGGTAAACGTGTTCCGCGGAATATCGACGCTAATGTTTTTCAGATTGTGCTGGCGCGCGCCATGCACAGAGATGCGCTCTAGCATTTAGCAGATGTCATTCCTATTGTCGGTCAGGGGTCGATTAAGCAAGCGCAAGTGCAGCAGTATCCGGCCGCCGTCTCGCGTTATTTCAGCGCCGCGAGTTGCTGCATCACCCGGTCTGGCCAGTCCGCCGGATCGTAGCCAAGCATTTCAAATCGAACAGCGCCGCTTGCGTCTACCATCCAGGTACGCGGGATCCCTGCTATTCCAACCATCTTGTCAACCGCCTCGGTACTCAGTTGGATCACCGGAAACGTGTAGTGCGTCTGCGCGATAAACCGGGTAATCACGGATAATTTTTCGTCCGTGCTCACAATGACGACCTGCACGTCCGTGCGGTTTCTCAGCTCCTCAAACAACTTCTGGACCGCTGGCAATTCTTCTCCGGCAGCCCAGACGGCTGCAGGAGAGATCATGAACCTGAAAACAGAAGCCCATTCCGGCGAGAACACACCTGCTGAAGAATGGCTACGCGGTTTTATCTGGCGCCAGACGCGCCGCCATCGGCTCCACGCTCTTGCGTTCTCCCGGTAACAGCAATCCCGTGCAATACAGCTTCAGCGGTGTGGCTCGATCGGCGTGCCCCGC
>JAJPJN010000141.1 GCA_021324185.1 Terriglobia bacterium
AAGGGCGCGCGGTTCCGCGCGAGCTGCTTGTGCAAGACGTGCCGTCCGGCAGGCACAATGATTTGGATTTTCTCGCAGAACTGGTCGACTTCCCCGCCAATACCGACCCAAACTTTAAAGCGAACCATTATCTGGAACCGGTACCGGTCAGCGACAGTTCATCGGAAGGCTACTTAGATCGCTGGGTGGTGTATGGCAGGATCGATGGCCGTCAAAAGTTTAGTGCGAAAGAACTCACCATCCAACCCGGCGTGCGCTGCACGATTCGCGACAACGGAGCATACGGGCTGATCGTTGTGCAGGGGCACGGGCGTATCGGAAACTTTGCGCTCAACTGTCCCGCCATGATTCGTTTTGGCGAACTCACCGAAGACGAGGTTTTCGTCACTCACGATGCTGCCGTTCAGGGAGTCGCTTTCGAAAATCTTTCCGAACGAGAACCGCTCGTGACATTACGTTATTTCGGTCCGGACGTTAATCCGGATGCACCTGAAATCCGTGGCGCCCGCTAATTACTCATGAGTTTCAAAAACAGACTCCTGCTTATCCCATTGACAGCTCTACTTGCATCGGCGCTGGCCTCCGCTGCCGAAATCAGTTTGGAAGATAGCCGGCTCGCTGTCAGCTTCGATACAACCACTGGCGCCTTGACGAAATTAGAAGACAAAACGCTACATTGGACTATCGAGCGGCGGCCGGAGTTAGGCGTTTCCTTTCGATTGCACGCTCCCCTGCCCCAGGAGCGTTATAACTTCGTGCTGGGACAAAAGCAACGCGTCGCAAGCATCCGGAAAATCGCCGCCAATAAGATTGCCATCGAATGGAAGAATCTGGTAAGCGAACGCGGCGGCACGTTAAACATAACATTCAACGCTACTGTCACGCTCGAAAACGGCTCGCTCACATTCGAAGGAAATCTGAAGAACGATTCGCCGCTTTCGATTGAAACCCTGGAATACCCGTACTTCGGCGATCTCAACGCGCCTGCACGCAATTCCCGCATGCAGGTGCGCACCATGTGGTACGGCAATTTACAATCCGACCAGATCTATCCCGACTTCCGGAATGAAAAGGGTTATTGGGGCGATTTCGTTCCGACCAAAGCCTTTGAGAGCTACCGAAGTCTGTTCTGCCTGATTCAGGCTCCGGACGAAGGCCTCTACGTGGAGATGAAAGATCCGACGCAGCCTTACTTAATCGAATATACCTTTGAACAGCACCCGGGCGTCGTGGAATCCATCGATAACAACGTTCCGCAGCAGGACGAGATCAGCGGTCATCCTTCGCATCTCGAATTCCGCGCCACGCACTTTCTTTTTACTCATCCGCACTCGGGATCAAAACTGGCCCCGGTTGTTATTACTCCATATCAGGGTGATTGGCATGCCGGCGTCGATATCTATAAACAGTGGCGCGCCACCTGGTTCAAACCGCCGCATCCCCCCGCCTGGGTTATGGATGTAAATTCCTGGCAACAATTGCAGATCAGCTCGCCCGAGCAGGATTATCGCGTCCACTACGACGAAATCGTTAAATACGGCGAAGAGTGCGCCCGCAACGGCGTCAACGGAATCCAACTGGTCGGCTGGAACTTTGAAGGACAGGATGGCGGCGACCCGTCGCAGGATATCGATCCACATCTGGGCACCTGGCAGCAACTGCACGATGCGATTGCGCGCATCCAAGCTATGGGCGTGAAGATGGTCCTTTTCGGAAAACTGAACTGGGCCGATTTAACCACTAACTGGTATAAGACGGAATTGTATAAGTATCAATGTACCGATCCGTTCGGCATCGCTTACGAACAAGGCGGCTACAGTTACTACACGCCGACGCAACTGGCCGGCATTAACAACCACCGACGCGCCGTGATGGATTTTAACGATCCGGCGTATCAGGAAGTGGCGACAAAGGAATTCCGTAAAGTTCTGGCGCTCGGCGCATCCGGCTGGCTGTTCGACGAAAACTGCCATCACGGGCCTGTCAAATACAGCTTTGCGCCCGGCCACGGCTATGATCCGCCCGGCTTCATTTATGGCGGCGACATGCCCATGGCAGCACGGTTTCGCGCCGCTGCCGATCAGGTGAATCCTGATTTTGTGCTGGCCGGAGAAGGCCAGCAGGATTGGCTGATGCAATATTACGCGGTTTCTTACTTCCGCATTGACGCCGGCTCAACCCCTGTAGCCCGCTACATTGATCCGCAAGCGCCCCTCATGGTTGCTGTGACCGGCTTTGATGACCGCGAAATGCTGAATCTGATTTTGCTTGATCGTTACATCATCAGCTATGAGCCATATAACTTCAAGGGCCATCTGAGCGACTTCCCCTTAACACTTGCGTATGGCAAGCAGATCGATGCATTGCGCAGAAAGTACAAGGCCTGGCTCTGGGATGCCGATTTCCGCGACACTTTGGGCGCCGGTGTTAGTGCCGATGGCGCGCATCGTTATTCTGTCTATGTTGCAAAAAATGGTAAACGCGCCGTTGTAATTGTCAATGAAGAACAGAAGAAAGAGATCTCCGCAACGCTCGAGCTGCCGCATGCAGGCCGCCTGCAAGTCGCGACTCCCGAACAGCCCGACGCTCAGCCTTCTTCCGGAACCGTCCGTATCCCGCCTCGCTCAGCGGCCGTTGTATTAGAACAGTAGCCCGCGGGCTCATTGCGGAGTTTCGTCGATCAATTCGAGTCCTGACACCATGGCGTAATTCACCCGCGGGACAAACGAGACGAGGACATTGCCTTGCGCATTCGGCTCGATGCCGTGAAATGTCTTAATCAACTCATGTCGCGCTCCGGCTTCCTGAAACACATCCAGGCGCGTCAGCAGTGCCGTTCCGTTGCAGTACACATCGAATATCCGGTCACCGGCGCCTCCGCCGCCCTGCTCGTCAGGTCCGAAAAATGTTTCGGCGAAATGCAGGCGCAGCGTGTATGTGCCGGCGGCCGCCGGAATGGCATAGGAGAAGTTTCCGTAGCGTTCACCTTCATAAATTTGCGAATCGACCGGCCCGGAAACAATTCCGAACTTCGCGATTACGCGGCCATTCAGGAAATAATTATCCGGCGACCAGGTATTGCCCGACTTGTCCGTAAACGCACTATCTTGAGTGGAGATTCGCACTGGCCGCATTCGGTGCGGTATGCCCGGAAGAATGGCGATGCCGTTCAGCAGCGGCACGCCCACCGCCCTGTTAAACATCAGGTGGAGGTATCCGTCGCGGTCCGGTTGCACATCTTTGAAGACTCGCTCGCACGCAGTATTTGGACCCACGCTGGCGATAATGTCGAAATTTCGCAACACTGTTATCCCGTTCACGCTCACGTTGAAGAATCGCGTGTTCTCACCACCCTCCATCGAAATTCCGGGCGTGTATGACGTGTCCGCGAAGTACAAATGAAGCTCGTAGATGCCCGCCGGAAGTGGAATCTTGTACGTGAAATCACCTGAACGGGCGCCGAGAAATAAAAACGCATTGCGTGTCCTGTAGATTGGCTGCGGCGGCGCCTCCAGAGCGCTGCCGCCTTGAAAAAAAGCATCCGGACCCCACTCATTTCCTTCGCGATCCCGTTGCGATCTCGTGCGCCCACATAAAAGACGGATCGGATTCCACGTTGGAAGACCCGCTCCCGGAACTGCAACTCCGCTCTCCGGCGGCCGGTTGCTCAGTACCGACGCCCGAGCATGCAAACGTACATTAATCCATACCCCGGCTGCGAACAGCACTGCTGCTGCCACAATAGAAACCAAAATCCAGCGCCGGCGCTGTCGCGATCGAGTATCGATTTCAGGTACTTCCGCAGGAATCAACGGTTCAGAAACACCATCATTGGTCCAGCCGGCCGGAGCACTGCGCTCTACAAATTCGGGCGCATATTGGCCGCTGTGAATCACGATTTCGATAGGCTGGTCCCGGCCCTCACCCTCGTAGAACTCTTTCAGCTTTTTGCGCAGCCGGTGCATCTCGACGCGCACGATCGCGTCTGTACTCTGGTCGAAATCGGCCGGCCTTCCGAACACATCCGTCGCGATCGTGTACTCTTTCAGCGACGCGGCTTCACCTGCAAACGACTTGGCGCAGAGATAGCTGAGCAGCTTTCCCAGCCGCGGATTTCTTAGAAACGTAGCCGACCCAAGCACGGCTTCGAGTGCCGTATGGCGCTCCTTTACCGAGCACGCGGTCTGCAGACCATCTCTCGATGCCATCTGGAACGTGAGTATACACCGAATCAGCGGATCCGGCGCCCGGTTACCGGCAGTTACGAAGCCGTTAAATGCGCCCCGTACTCCGTTGATACAGCACGTTTAACAGCGCCTCTGAAATGGCCCCTCTAGTGTTAACGGCTCTAACCTAGCGTAAATATCGAACGCGGTACATACTTTCCAAAGCTCGCTCACAACTTCCTTCGATGAGGTGAAAACACATGATACGCCGCGTTTGTCTACTGCTCAGGCCGCTGTCTCTCAGCCGAATTTGTCTGCTTTCCGCGCTAGCTTTCGCATTTTCCGTTGTGGCCGTCGCGCAGGAAGGCACCATCCTGGGCACTGTTAGCGATCCATCGGGAGCCGTGGTGCCGAACGCGACGGTTGTTGTGACGAACACCGGCACGAACCAGTCGCGCCGGGTCACAACGAACACAGAAGGCCAATATGTAGCTCCGGGACTGCAGATCGGGCATTACACCGTGCGCGCCGAAATGTCAGGCTTCAAACCGGCGGAACAGCGCGACGTCACTTTGAATGTCGGTGATCAGGACCGCGTGGATTTTCACCTTGAAGTGGGGAACACGCAGGAGAGCGTTACAGTTGAAGCAAACGCTGTTCAAGTACAAACCGAATCCGGCGAAATCAGCGATGTCATTACCGGCCAGCAGGTCACGCAACTGGCTACCAACGGCCGCAGCATCTATGGCCTCACAGCCCTGATACCGGGCGCCTCTAGCAACATGGCCGATTTCAACACCCCAACGCCAGTGGGCGGCGATGCCACAGTCAGCTTCAACGGCTTACGGCAAAATCACAACATCTATCTGGTGGACGGCGGCGAGGCCGATGATCGGGGCGGCGCCGGCGGGATCGAAATTATGCCATCCATCGATGCCATCGCCGAATTCCGCGCCCTGACTTCCAACTACAGCGCCGATTATGGCCTCTCCTCCGCCGGCACAATGACGATCGTTTTTAAATCCGGCACAAAAGATTTTCACGCCACGCTTTGGGAGTTTGTCAGGAACGACGCTCTGGATGCTGGAAACTTTTTCACAAACGCCGCCGGCAAAGCCGCTCCGGAACTGCGGTTTAATACCTACGGCTTCAACGTATCCGGGCCAGTGTTCATTCCCAAGGTGTACAACAAGAACCGCGACAAGACGTTCTTCTTTTACAACATGGAATGGCGCAAGCTGGTTCAGGGTGGTGTTTCGAACCAGACGGTTCCGCCAACCAGCGAATACGGCGGCCAGTTCAATTCCACGATTACAGTGCCCACAGCCAGCCAAGTCTCACCTGGCGTTCTGGCCACTTACACTGCACTCGGCCTGACGCCTGGGAAACCGTTTCCGGGCAACAGGATTCCTGCTTCACTCCTCGATCCGAATGCCCAGGCAATCCTGAAAGCAGGCATTTTTCCCGCTCCCAATAACGGCAATCAGTTCGTGGGCGGCAATAAGTTACCTACGGATGTCCGCGAAGAGATTATTCGTATCGATCACCACTTCAGCGAAAAGTTCACGCTGTGGGGACATTGGGTGGACGAGCAGATCAGCCAGACTTACGGCACCTCGCTCTGGAGCGGCGATAACGTCCCCACGGTTGGCACTACCTTCGGCAACCCGTCTTACCATGGCGTCATTCACGCAACATACTCCATAAATCCGACCCTGCTAAACGAAACTGCTTTCAATTACAATGGCAACCGCATCAACATTGTGCCGGACGGGATCTACGCTCGTCCGAGCGGCCTGAACATTCCCGAACTGTTCACCGGCAACAACCTCAACCGCCTTCCCGGCGTTAATCTCAGCGGAAATACAGGCGCCAATTACGACGTATCCAGTTGGCCATGGCACAACAGGGCCGACGATTACCAGGTGCGCGACGATCTCACCTGGATCCGCGGCCGACACGAATTGAAAATGGGCGCGAGCTGGGCCTTATACAAAAAGGTTCAGGATCTTTTCGGTGATACACAGGGCCAGTTCACTTTTGACGGCAGCTATACCGGAAATGACTTTGCGGATTTCCTGCTCGGCTATGCGAAATCGTACACGGAACTTGCCGTTCAGGATGCCGGGCACTGGAATAATATCTCCCCCGCCGCATACTTCCAGGACAACTGGAAGGTGAGCGCGCGCCTCACATTAAACCTTGGTCTGCGCTGGGACGGAATCCCTCATACGTATGAGGCGAACAACCGCATGTCGAACTTCTACAGCTTTCTTTACAACCCGGCGCAAGCCGCTATCGTACTTCCGAACGGGACCATTAGCCCATCCAGTCCGGGACTCGGCGCCAGTCCCAATCCAATCCTCGCCGGCATTCCCTTTTATCTGAACGGAATTGGCATTGCCGGACAGAACGGCATTCCCAATGGCCTGGTGAAAAATCACTGGCTGGCGTTTGGCCCCCGCATCGGCTTCGCCTTCGATCCAACCGGCCATGTGAAAACCGTGATTCGCGGCGGTTTTGGAATCATGTACGAGCGCATCCAAGGCAACGACATGTACAACGCCGGACCCAATGAGCCCTTCAGCTCCAGCGTCACATTGAACAATGTGCTGCTTTCGAATCCGCACACGAGTCTTCTTACCGGCGGCACCGCCACCGCGCCTATTACAGCGGGCAGCATCACCGGCCTGGCTTACAGTGACTACAACAATCCGTCCAGCTATCAATACAGCATCGGAGTTGAGCAGCAGTTCTGGCGCCAAAGCGTGTTGAATGTTGCCTATGTGGGAAATCAAAACAGGCACCAGAATGATTACCGCGACATTAACCTGCCGAACCCTGCCGTGTTACCAGGGCTGATCAACGGGACCTTGACTTACAACCAGGTGGTGCCGTATTTAGGGTTCCATAACATTACGCTGTCTGAAAACGCCGAAAACTCTCATTACAACGGCCTGCAAGTCAGCTTCAGCACACGCGCAAACGAACGCCTCAGCTTCCAGGCCGCCTACACTCTGTCTCGCGTGATTGATCCGGCAACCAGCACCGGAGGCGATCTGTATACGGTGTCAGATCCTTACAATCGCGCGTACGATAACGGCCCCGGCATGCTAGACCGCACCAACGTCTTTGTCTGCAACTTCGTCTACCGCTTCCCGTTCTTCGAGGCAGCTCAGAATCACTTTGTGAAGACGGCGCTCGGCGGTTGGGAGCTATCGGGAATCGTCACCATGGAATCAGGCCTCCCGCTGAATATTACGCTCGGCGGCTCGCAAGGCAGCAATGGATTAGCGGCCGCAACCAACCGTCCCAATATCAATGGAGCGATTTCCTACCCTCAGACCGTCGCTAGCTGGTTCAATACTGCGATCTTTTCTGCACCCGCAATCGGCCAGTGGGGCAATCTGACGAAGGGCGCAGTGCGCGGTCCCGGGCGGGATAACTGGAATTTATCGCTGTTCAAGAGTTTCATCTTCAGCGAGTCACGAGGCAGCCAGTTCCAGCTCCGTTTCGAATCCTTCAACGCGTTCAATCACACTCAATTCAATGCTGTAAGTACGAGTTTCAGCGCCAGTAATTTCGGAGCTGTAACTTCGGTCTGGGATCCGCGCGTATTTCAATTAGGAGCTAAGTTGATCTTTTAATCGCTGCTTCGTGCCTGAGACACCTGGGCTAGTGAGGACCACTGATCTTCATCAGTGTGTCCTCATTTTTTCGTTCATGCAGTTTTTGAACGATTGCGAATTCCGCATTCGCCTCTGCCTTGTTGCCTGATTCGCGATACAGCCGGGCCAGACGATAGTGCGGCTCATACGCATTGGGGTCGCACTGAATCGCTTTGCGTAGCTCCGCGATTGCGAGATCATTCTGCTTCCGCGCTGCATAGAGCGCCCCCAGGTCCAGGTGCGCAATCTGAATATCCGGCTGAAGCGCAATGGCATGCTTCAGAGCACTAAAAGCATCATCGGCGCGGCCGGTTTTTAGCAATGTATCGCCTAGGTAGGCAAACGCCTGGCTGTTATCCCGGTTGTTCGCCAGTTCCTGCCGGAATTCACGCTCCGCCTCGTTGTAGCGCCGCAATTTCCAATACAGAAACCCGAGCCCAAAATGAACATCCGGCTGCGAAGGCGCGGCTTTCGATGCCGCCTCAAATTCTGTCGCTGCCTGATCGGTTTTGTCATCCGCATCGAGCGCTTCCCCTAACAGCATGTGGACGGCTGCCGAATCCGGATCGCGCTGCAACAGTTGATGAAAAAGACCGGTAGCTGCCGCGTACTGGCCTGACCATAGATAGCACTTGGCGAGAAGATAGACCAACTCATTGTTGTCTGGATTCGCTGCGGCAGCCGGCGCCAGCAACTCAGATGCCTCTTTGTAACGTTTAAGCCCGAAGTCGCTCATCGCCAGCAGCATCGTCCCCTGCTCGCTTGGTAATCTTTTGTTGGCCTGCTCGAAAGCTGTAACTGCCTCCCTGAAGTTACCCGCTTTGAACCAGGCCAATCCAAGATTCAAGTAGATGCCGGGCAGATCCGGATCGAGTGCAATGGCGCGTTTGTATGCCTGGATCGCAGCCGGATAGTTTTGCCTCTTTGCTTCAGCCAGTCCTTCATTCGCCCAGCGCAAGGCTTCAGGATTCGGCGCCTGGGCACAAACCAGACTGGCCGCGAAAAGTCCGGCAAGAACTCGCCGCCGTATCCGTCTACAAAAACGTTTTAAATTCGATAACATCCCCGTCCTGGATGACGTACTCTTTGCCTTCCGTCCTCAATTTTCCCAATTCTCTCGCTTTCGCGAACGAACCTGCAGCTACCAGATCCTCATAGGAGACGCACTCAGCCGAAATAAAGCTTTTTTCAAAGTCCGAGTGAATCACTCCCGCCGCTTGCGGGGCCTTGTCCCCCGCATGAATCGTCCACGCGCGCGTCTCTTTTTCTCCCGTAGTCAGGAATGTCCGCAACCCCAGCAGATGATACGCCTCACGGATCAGGTTACTCGCGCCTGTATCTGTTACACCGAGCCCGGCAAGATACTCCGCCCGTTCTTCTGGAGAAAGTGTCACTAACTCAGATTCGATCTCAGCCGAAACCATTACCGCGCCCGTGTCATGATGCTCGCCCACGTACGCGCGAACCTGCTGCACGTACTTGTTTTGGTCCGCGTGCGCCAGGTCTTCCTCCGCCACATTGCAAGCAAAGAGAGTTGGTTTGCTGGTTAGCAGAAAAAACATTTTGACGGCGGCCTTTTCTTCCGCGCTCAAGTCCATGGTGACAACCGTTCTTCCCGCGTTCAGGTGAGCCTCGATTCTCTCGAGCAACTCCACTTCGGCCAGAAGCTTCTTGTCGCCGCTCTTTGCCGCCTTCTGCTGCTTCGCTTTGCGCTTCTCGACGGATTCCAGATCCGCCAGCACCAGTTCGGTGTTCACGATTTCTATATCGCGAACCGGATCCACCGTGTCCATCACGTGTTCTATATTCGCGTTTTCAAAGCAGCGCACGACCTGAATAATGGCGTCGACTTCCCGGATATGACCTAAAAACTGGTTTCCCAATCCCTCGCCTTTGCTCGCGCCTTTCACCAAGCCAGCAATGTCGACAAACTCAAACACAGCCGGCACGATTTTTTGCGAATGGCTCATGCGTGCCAGCACGTCCAACCGCTCATCCGGAACGGTAACGACGCCCGTATTCGGCTCGATGGTGCAAAACCGGTAGTTCGCGGCCATCGCTTTGCGCGTCTGTGTGACTGCGTTAAACAAGGTGCTCTTCCCAACGTTAGGAAGCCCTACAATTCCTGCTCGCAACATGTGTTCCCATCATCGCGTAATCAACGCATTTTTCACTCGTAATGGCATCATGGAATCGTGCAGTTCGAAGACGAACTCGCGCGCATTCTGCCACCGGACCTGCCAAACCGCGAGCCTCTTATTCGTAAAGGAGCGCAGCACCTCGGCTTAATTGCCGCCGCGAACGAGTACATCAATCTCACGCGCGTCACAAGCCCGCGCGAGGCCGCCATTAAGCATGTCTACGATTCAGTCGCGCCCTGGCCCTGCTTTCGCGGCGCGGTTCGCATTCTGGATGCAGGCACCGGCGCCGGCTTCCCCGGCGTTCCGCTTTCCATCATCCTGCCCGAAGCGCACTTCATTCTTTCGGAATCCATTCAGAAAAAAGCGCGCTTCGTCGAATCCGTCGCTGAAGCATTGGAGTTGACCAATGTGCGAGTGACGCATGAGCGCGCCGAAGAGGTCGCTCTCAATCAGCGAATCGACATCGTGACCGCGCGCGCCATTGCTCCCATGAGCCGCATCCTTGAACTCTTCCGTAAGGCGCTGCAGCGCGGGTCCCGCCTGGTCCTTTATAAAGGCCCGAATGTGGAAGCGGAACTGATGGAGGCGCAAAGGCATCGCGTCACCGCGCGCCTGCTCTGCCGTTATGAATTACCGGAAAGCTTGGGAACGCGCTCGCTGTTGGAACTGAAGGCTAACTCCGCTGCGCGCGAAGTGCTTCGTAAATCAGTACCAGCCAGCCAATGATAAACGCCAGCCCGCCGATGGGCGTAATCGCCCCCAGGATTCGTACACCCGACACAGCCAGCGCATACAGGCTCCCGGAAAAAATAATAATTCCAATCAGCAGCAGCCAGGCCACGCGCGTCTGTCCCGCTGGCGCAATCGCGCCCGTACGCGCTAACAGCGCCACCAGCAAGATCCCGAGCGCATGCACGAAATGGTAAAAGACCGCTTTGTCATACACGGTCATCGAGTATGCGTCTAACCGGTCGCGCAGGCCGTGCGCGCCGAACGCACCCATTGCAACCGCGAGCGCCATCAACGCTGCTCCTACAGCGGTCCAGTTCATACTGAGTCACGCCCTCGCAAACGGCTCTTCGGGCGACGGGCTCTGCGGGGTGAATAGTTCAGCACCGTTTTCGGTGATGTGCATGTCGTCTTCCAGCCGGACGCCGAATTCACCGCGAATGTAAATTCCAGGTTCATCGCTGAATGTCATGTCGGCTTGAAGCGGCAGCGGATTCCCTTTCACCAGATAGGGCCATTCATGGCCATCCATGCCCATGCCGTGTCCCACGCGATGCGTGAAGTACTTGTAACCCGGTCCGTAGCCCGCGTCCGTAATCACTTTGCGTGCAGCCGCATCCACATCGCCTGCGGGCAATCCGGGCCGCGCAGTTTTTAATGCCGCAGTTTGCGCCCGGTGAACGATTTCAAAAACGCGCTTCATCTCGTCCGTCGCTTTGCCGAGAACAAACGTGCGGCTGATATCCGACTGATATCCTTCCACGCTGCACCCGCCGTCCATCAGCAGCACGGTGCCTTCTCGAATCGTTTGCGGCGTTCTCGACCCATGTGGCAGCGCCGAGTACTCACCCGCCTGTATCGAAGCTTCGCCCGTAAATCCCAATTGGCGATGAGCCGCCGCCACCAGCGCGCCGAACTGGTTCTGTGTCATGCCCGGCTGCAAACTCTTCCACGCCGCTTCGTAAGCTGCCAGCGAAACCTCCGCGGCCAGACGCATCAGCGCCAGCTCTGCCGGACTCTTCATCATGCGGCAGCCTGCCGTCACCGGCGTCGCACTCACTATCTGGGCAGCAGGAGAGGCTTTGCCGATGCCATCGGAAAACACGAACGTCGTTCGTTCTTCTATTCCGATGCGCCCGGTCTTCACTCCCGCATCCTGCAGTCCCTTCGCCACCAGTGCATAAGGATTTTCATCTTCCTGCCAGGTCAACACGCGGCACGAATCTCCATCCGGAGCCTGCGAAATCTGCTCGCGAGCACGATCTTCTTCGAATGCCGGGCTGACGTAAAACGGCCTGCCATTCTGCGGCAGCACAAATGCAAACAAGCGCTCGCTATTTCCCCAGCGAATGCCGGTAAAGTAGGCCAGCGATGTCCCGCCGGCCATGCAGACCGCATCGATTTTGTTCTGCTGCATCAATTGCTGCGCACGGGCGATCCGGTCGCGCCGTTCGGCGGTCGTGATCGGCTTCGCTTCCGAACGCCGGCTCTTCAGTGCATTGATTGCGGGTGCGCTAACCGGCGTTGCCGCATTGGACTCGGCTCGTTGCGCCTCGGCAAGTTGTCCGGCGGCTGCCAGTGCAGCGGCGGTGGTAAGGAAATGTCGTCGTTTCATCGGCTCTCGCCATCCTATCGAAGGCGGCGCCGAAAATTGGCCTTACTGAACTTTTTTGGCGCTCTTTGCGTCCGTTGCGGCCTTCTTCTGGGCCTGCAACTCGCGCGCTTTCGCGTACTTTTTCTGGAAGCGGTCGACGCGGCCCTCTGTATCAACCAGCTTCTGGCGGCCAGTGAAAAACGGATGGCAACTGGAGCAAATTTCAACGCGCAGATCACCCTTATGCGTTGACCGTGTGCGGAATGTGGAGCCACAAGCGCAAATCACGTTCACTTCGTCGTAGGCGGGATGAATCCCTGCTTTCATGGGTTCGGAGATCCTTTCTTCACGCACAGGCGTTTGGCGCCGTTGTGCGCATGTATTTTTTAGAGAAAAGGTGGGATTACTTGGATTCTAACATGCGCAAAGCCCCGAGAGCACGCTGGCTGCGTACTCCGGGGCTTGTGCTTAATACTCTAGCTACGTTACGCGCGACGGGCGGCCGGTCCACAGGAACTGCGGCCTCGTCACTGAACGAAACCTGAACGTACGAACGGCGACTCGAAATTGCTTAAGAGTCGGCCACCTCGCGCGTGGATTGTATGCTACAGTCACTACCAGAATTCATTTCGACTGGACCACCTCCTTCCTCAGTGATACTTCGATTGTATAGACCGGCTCCCGAACGTGTCAACGAACGGCCCTGAAATTACACTGAAAGTTTCTGCGGAACAATATGCCGCTCGTGATTGGATTAGCGGCTTTCTTCTACTTGGCATTCTCCTAGGGCTCATCGGCTCGCTGCTCGTTGCCTGGCAGTATCACATCGATGCCGATCCAAAACTCATAGGACTACATTTCCTAGCCTTGAGCGCGGGCTATGTGATTGCGGCAGCCGCGGCCCAGAAACTATTACCGAAATTCCCCATACGAACCATTGCGCTGGCAGGCTGCGCGCTCGGTATGGTCAGTGTTGCCGGGCTATCCCTCCTCGCCCCGCCCGTTGCGGCAATTTGGCGTCTTGCTGGCCTCGGTTTCTTAGGCGCTTCCGGCGGGCTGCTTGCCACTTCGCTGCTCTATGCGCTCGAGCCGTACTTCTCGCAGGCACCGGCTGCAATGGCCAACCGCGCCGGCGCCTTGTTCGGCTGTGGATGTTTGATATCGACTGTTATAGTCGGCGCCACCTATTTCGCAGGCTCCGTCCAGATTGAGACCGCCGTCCTGGCCTTAGCACCGCTCCTGTTCCTTGTGGTGTTCGCTGTAAATAAATTCGCGGCGGCCCGCCAGCCCGTCAGAATTAAAGAGGAAGAGAGACGGGTTCGCGAAATGCTGCGGGAACTGCGCAGTATTGCGGCCCTGTTGTTCAGCCTGCTGCTCTTTTTCCAATTCGGAAATGAGTGGGCCATCGCAGGATGGCTGCCGCTCTTCCTGATTCATCGTTTGGGAGCCAACCCGGTTTGGGCCATCTTCGCTCTCGCGGCTTATTTTCTGGCCTTGATCATCGGACGCCTCGCTGTGCAACCATTACTCCGGCGAGTGCCTCATCGCAAACTTCTGCTCTGTAGCACGTTTGGCGCAATGGCCGGTTATCTGTTGTTGAGCTTGACCTCTTGGATGATCGGCGCCTGGATAGCGGTGACTATTATCGGGGCCAGCTTTGCGCCGATCTACCCGCTCATAGCCGAAACGCTCGACGACCGCTTTTCTTACCATCCCGGTTTTTACAACGGCCTCTTTTCGGTGGCGATTACCGGGGCCATGCTCGCACCCTGGCTTCTCGGTTATGTGGATGATTATCTGGGCATGCGCTACGTCATGCTGGTCCCGGCATTTGGATCCATCGCCGTCTTATTGCTCGCTCTGCTCATCATGTTGGAAGCACATCTGATGAGCGCAAAGTCCGTGAACGCCATGGAGCGCCAGCCAGTGCTGGCGGGCAAAGATTGATTCGGAAACACCGGCTCCTGCTTAGCTTTGTCGCCGCGTTTGCGGCTGCAAGCCTGGTACTGGCGGCTCCGCGGAACAAATTTAAGCAGCGCATCGCCACTCTGCTGGTGCAGTTCCCAGCCGTCGAGCGCGGCCACTTCGGATTCAAATTCGTAGATCTCGCACACGGAACGATCCTGGCCGAGCACGATGCCTCGGAGTTTTTCACGCCTGCATCCAATACCAAGCTGTATACGACGTCGCTCGCGCTCGTGCGTTTAGGGCCGAATTATCGCTTTCAAACTGAACTGCGCACCAGCGCTGCGTGGACCCCTGGCCAGGCCAACTTGCCGGACCTTCAGATCGTAGGTGGCGGCGACCCCAATCTCTCGGGCCGTGTTCTGCCCTATAACGTGAACGCAAAACCGGGCGATGCGCTCGCCCCGCTGCGCGAGTTAGCGAAAAAGCTATGCGACGCCGGAATCAAAACCATCGATGGAGATGTGACCGGCATCGCCACCCGGTACCCCGGCGAGCTCTATCCGGACGGGTGGGCCATCAACGATGCAATCTACGAATATGGCGCGCCGGTATCGGCGTTGACATTCAACGACAACGCATTGTCAGTAACAGTGAGCCCAACCGAGACCGGCGAGTTGGCGGCCATCGGCACCCTCCCCGCCAACGGTCCTCTGCTGTTCCTGAACGAAGTACTCACAGACGACGGCAATCAGTCGCATGTGCGCGCTTCCCGCGCTCCGGGCAGCAATGAAGTGGTTCTATGGGGCACCATCGGCAAGAGCGCCCCGCCCTGGCAACAGGATCTTGCGGTGATCGACCCGGCCCGGTGGGCAGCGAGCGCCCTCATCGACGTTCTGCGCGAAGAAGGAATTAGCGTGCGCGGCGGCGCGCGTTCCCGATATCAGACCTTGAATGAAGCGGAGCACGAAATCACTTCGCCAGGGACCTTGCTGGCCGTCCATCAGTCAGTCCCGCTATCCCAAGCCATAACGGTTACAAACAAAGTCAGCCAGAATCTACATGCCGAGATGCTGTTGAGGGAAGTAGGATTCGTCACCCAGGGCTCGGGCACTCTGCGCGCCGGACTCGCCGCGCGCGCGAGCTTTCTTCAGGAGCTCGGCATCACGCAGGATGGCACCGGAGTAGCCCTGCAAGACGGCTCTGGTTTAGCGCGGCAGGATCTAACCACTCCCGATTCCACCGTAGCGCTTTTGCAAGCCATGTGGGCACGTCCCGAACACGATATCTGGCTGGCATCGCTGCCCATCGGCGGAGTCGACGGAACACTCGAGCATCGCTTCAAGGACATCCCGGGCGCCGATCACGTGCATGCCAAGACGGGCTCGCTCTCGCATGTCAACGCGCTCAGTGGCTATATTGAAACGCGCAAGCATGGCTGGCTGGCTTTTTCCATCATGGTGAACAGCACCGTCGGTCACGATGCCGAGGTGCGGGATTTCATCGACCACCTCTGCGCGCTTTTCCTTACAATGTAGAACCCGGACGATATACTCGCCTTCGATGAACGGGAATTATCTCGCTCTCGATTTGGGAGCCGAAAGCGGCCGGGCGATGCTGGCAACCCTAAACAATAGCCAGCTCCAACTCGCCGAACTGCATCGCTTCCCCAATACGCCCGTGCAACTGCCGACCGGTCTGTATTGGGACACGCTGCGCCTCTTCCATGAGATTTGCGAAGGCATTCGCGCCGGCGCCAGAGCGGTCGAAACTCTGGATGGGATCGCGGTGGATACCTGGGGCGTGGACTTCGGGCTAATCGGCGAAAATGGCGAGCTATTGCAGAACCCGCGCCACTACCGCGACGCGCGCACGAACGGTGTCATGGAACAGGTGTTTGAAAAAGTCCCGCGCGCTGAGATCTTCCGCCAGACCGGCTTGCAATTCATGGCGATCAACTCGCTTTATCAGCTCTATTCCATCCAGCAGGAATCGCCCGAAATTCTGCCGTTAACTTCGAAGCTGTTGTTCATGCCGGATCTGTTCAACTACTTTCTGACCGGCACATACGCGGCCGAACGCACCATCGCCAGCACCTCTCAGTTCTACGATCCGGTCCGGAAAGCCTTTACAACAGACCTGCTGCGCAAGCTGGGAATCGATAGCGGCTTTCTACCTGCCCTCATAGATCCCGGAGTGGAGCTTGGGCCTCTGTTGCCCTATATAACTGACCGGTGCAGCTTAAAACGCGACACCAATGTGTACACGACAGGCTCGCACGACACAGCCTCCGCGGTCGCCGCTGTGCCCGCTGCAGAGGGCGAGAATTGGTGCTATATCAGCTCGGGCACCTGGTCGCTCATCGGCCTTGAGCTTCGCGAACCGTTAATCAATGACGAATCTTTAAACGCAAACTACACCAATGAAGTGGGCATCGACGGCGCCATTCGATTCCTCAAAAACATACCCGGCATGTGGCTGCTCCAGGAATGCCGCAGAGCTTGGGCCAAGGAGGGCTGCGAATATTCTTACACGGAACTGATGCAACG
The DNA here is from genome assembly GCA_021324185.1 of Terriglobia bacterium. Classification (GTDB taxonomy): domain Bacteria; phylum Acidobacteriota; class Terriglobia; order Bryobacterales; family Bryobacteraceae; genus Bog-105. Next base: position 16,753 of record JAJPJN010000141.1, read on the forward strand.
CGCGGCATCAGCGCGCATCATGCGCACGATTCTGGATCTCGAACAATTCAACTCACCCGGTGACCAGCCGCAACGCATACGCGAGTACTGCAAACAAACCGAACAGGAAGCGCCAAACGATGCCGGCGAGATCACCCGAGTTATCCTCCAGAGCCTCGCCGTTCGCTATCGCGACATCCTCGTGACCTTGGAAAAGCTGGCAAACAGGAAGATCGATGTGATCCATATCGTCGGCGGCGGATCGCGAAACCGTCTGCTGAATCAATTGGCTGCTGACGTAACCGGCCGCCGCGTAATCGCTGGTCCTGCCGAAGCCACTGCCGCAGGTAACGCGCTGACGCAAGCCATGGGCGCCGGAGATATCAAGTCACTCGATGAGTTGAGAGCGGTCGTACGGAAATCGTTCGAGCTGGAACCGTTCGAGCCGCGTGCTTCCACGGCAAAATAATCTTGGCTAGCGCTCGGGCCCGTTATTCGGGGCAGAATGCTTTTCATAAAACTCGGGCGGCATGCTGGGCCATCGCGGTTCGCGTTTCTGTTTAAAAGCCGCAAAGCCTTCCTTCAGATCCTCGCCTTCCATCAAATGGACCCGTAGTTGAGCCGCCAGCTTACCGGCTTCTTCCCACGATGTGCCTCGCGAACGGTGATAGTACTCCAGACCTGCCTCCACCGCGGCAGGACTTAGTTTTGCCAGCTCCTTCGCCACGCCTCTGGCGCGATCCGAAGTTTCCGCCGGCGGGCAGACCTGATGAACCAGGCCCCAAAGCAGTGCATCATGCGCGTGAAAAGTTCGCCCGGTCAAGCTGAGTTCCAGCATCCTGCGCGCCCCCACTGCGGCTTCGACAGAACGATAGACCAGGAACGGCCACAAGCCGAGGCGTATTTCACTTAGCCCGAAGACCGAGTTTTCCGACGCCAGAACCACATGCCCCTGCGCTACCAAACCAACACCGCCGCCCAGCGCCGCTCCGCCAACCGAAACCACGATCGGCTTCTTCGAATGGAAGCCAATCGAGAACAAATCATCATGCAGGTTCGCCAGTTCACTGTGGCTCATCGAAAGCGCTTCGCTGACATCCATGCCGGAGCAAAATACCGGACCAGCGGCGCACAGCAAAATGGAGCCCACATGCCGGTCATCCTGCGCCGACCGGATCGCCTCAACAATGCCCGCGCACATTGCGGATGTCAGCGCGTTGCGCTTTTCCGGCCGGTTCAAGGTGATCCGTACAACCCGATGCTTGTGTTCAATACTCAAACTCATGATGCTTCGCGTTACTGCAAATAGGTTATGCTACGCGATCTTTGATTCAAACCCGAGCAGTTGCAGCGGCACGTGCTCGGGCGTCTCATTCGCGCACGCAACAGCAAACGCAAAATCGAGCACTTCGCGCGACGCAGCCGGATCAATGAGCGCGTCGCAATGGCCGCGTGCAGCCGCATAAGTCGCATCCAGCCAGTGCTCGTAGTCCGATCGAGTCTGCGCAATCTTGTTTTCCAACTCCGGCGGAACCGCTTGGCGCGCCGCTTTCAATTTCTCGAGTTCCGGACCGTAGATTGCCTGCACAGCGGAATCGCCTTCCATCACGCCAATGCGGGCCGTGGGCCAACTGAAGGTAAAATTCGGGTCAAATCCCTGCCCGGCCATCGCATAGTAGCCCGCCCCGCTCGCGTGATTCACTGTAAGAACGATTTTCGGAACGCTCGCGCAAGCCATCGTTTCCACCATCTCGGCGCCCGCGCGAATGATGCCCGCCGCCTCCGCTTCCACTCCCACCATGAAACCGGAGACGTCTTGCACATACAACAGCGGAAGGCGATGCCGCTCGGCGTTCTCCACAAAATAAGCCACCTTGCGTGCCGATTCGGCATAAACGATCCCGCCCACGCGCGGCCCCGACGGCGATTTCAGGAAACCACGGCGGTTCGCAATCACTCCAATGTTGCGGCCGTTCAGGCGCGCCGCCGCGCACAAAAACTCCGGCGCATAATCGGGCTGAAATTCCAGCATCTCGTCCGCATCCAGAATGCGCTCGAGCAGATCCTCGATGCGATAAGGCAGCCGGTGATCCTGCGGCAGAATATCGTACAGCCCGGCGGCGTCATGACGAGGCGCGGAGCCATGCATAGCAGCCACTGGCGCGGGCATGTCGCGGAATTGGCGGCGGATCATCGCCAGACATTCGTCATCGTTGGCTGCGCGGTAATGCGCCACGCCGCTGACACTGGTGTGCATTCTGGCGCCCCCTAATGTTTCCGCATCGGTGACCTGGCCTACCGCGCCTTTCACCAGATTGGGCCCGCCCAGGCCCATAAAGCTGGTCTTGTCGACCATCAGGATCGCGTCGCTCAACGCCGGCAGATACGCGCCGCCCGCAATGCAGGGCCCCATTACGGCTGCAATCTGCGGAATGCGCAGACGGCGGCGCATCAGCGAATTGTAATAGAAAATTCGCGCCGCCCCATACTGGCCGGGAAAGATGCCGTCCTGCAGCGGCAGGTTCACACCGGCCGAATCCACCAGGTACACGATCGGGACGCGGTTACGCATCGCAATCTCCTGCGCCCGCAAGATCTTTGTAATCGTCTCAGGCCACCATGCGCCTGCTTTTACGGTGGCGTCGTTCGCGACGATCACAGCCGGGCGGCCTTCAATCCTCGCGAGTCCCGTAACTACTCCGGCCGCGGGAGCCTGGCCGTCGTAGCGATCATAGGCAATCAGCAGGCCGATCTCGAGAAACATGCTTCCCGGATCAATCAGCCGCTCCACCCGCTCACGTGCAGTGAGCTTGCCTTCCTTATGTTGCTTTTCTATCTTGCGCGCCCCACCACCTTCGCGAAGTTTCTGTTCCAAATCACGGAGATGCTCCGTGAGGCGCCGCATATCACGGGCTAAGAGCTGCATTTATAATTTGATTCTGACGCGCCTCTTTCAGCGCCAAACCCCTAAGCACCTGTTAGTCTAACAGTCATGTTGGGCATCGACGAGCGCGCTTTGCGCATCGTCTGGACCGTTTTTCTCTTCGCGATCCTGCTCGCGCTGATTTATTACATCCGCGACACACTCCTCATTTTTGCCGGCGCTATTTTTCTCGCCTACATGCTGTCGCCCATTGTGAGCCTGGTCGAGCGCTTTATGCCCAAGCGGCGCGCCATTGCTCTTACCATCGTGTACTGCATGTTCATCGGCCTGCTGGTGCTGCTTGGTTTCCGCCTGGTGCCCGTGGCCGTGGAGCAGGCCACTAACTTACTCCAACATCTGCCTTCGTTTGTGAGCGGCGGCGGGCTCGCAAAGCTGCCGCTTCCTAACTGGCTCGAGCCCATGCGCAGCCACGTCATCGCTTTCATGAACCAGGAAGCCACCAGTCTGCAGGCCAAAGCAGTGCCTTTCCTCCAGCAGGCAGGTACAAAAATTCTGTCGGGCATCAGCGCTCTGCTGCCCATCATCCTGGTGCCGATACTTGCGTTCTTTTTTCTCAAAGACGCGCGGCTCATCCGGGACTCTCTGTTGGCCGCCGCCGAAACAGGCCGCCAGCGCGACACACTCGCCAAGATTCTTGCCGACATTCATCAGGTCTTGCAAAGCTACATGCGCGCGCTCGTCATGCTCGCCATAGCGGCCTTCATCGCCTGGAGCATTTTTCTGAGTTTGATGCGCTATCCCTACGAGCTGCTGCTCGCCGGCTTGGCTGGCGCGCTGGAGTTCATCCCGGTGGTTGGTCCGGCTGTGGCGCTCATCGTTATCGCGCTCGTGGTCGTAATCACGGGTTCCGGAGGCATTCTCTGGATCGTGATTTTTTGGGCCGCGTTCCGCATCTTCCAGGACTATGTCTTGAACCCCTATCTGATGAGCGCCGGGATTGAGATGCATCCGCTGCTCATCTTATTTGGCGTGCTCGCCGGAGAGAAAATTGGCGGCATTCCCGGAATGTTTTTCTCCGTGCCGACCATCGCCATTTTGCGCGTCATCTATGATCGCCTCAAAGAAAGACACGTGCGAAGCCGTTTAACGCCCGAAATGACTCGCCTCAGCTAATCTGACCCCCTCTGGAGGACGCTGCCAATGGATGAACACAAAACCGATTGGAAAACTCACGGAGTCAAGATCGTGCGCGCCGGTGAGCTTGATCCGAACACGCCGCAGACTCCCGGCATGACACGCGCTGCCGCCATTACTCACGCGCGCACCGGCGCAACCAGGCTCTGGGCCGGTACCGTGGTTGTGCAGCCGGATGCCAAAAGCGGGCCTCATCATCACGGCGACCTGGAAACCGTGCTCTACATTGTAAAAGGCCGCGCGCGCATGCGCTGGGGCGATCACCTTGAATTTAGCGACGAAGCAGGACCCGGCGATTTCATTTACGTGCCTCCCTATGTCCCGCATCAGGAGATCAACGCGAAAGCGGATGAGCCGTGTGAAGCAGTAGTCGTGCGCAGCGGCCAGGACCCGATTGTCGTGAACTTGCAGATGGAAACACCGGAGCCTGCAAGCGCCGGACGCGGCCATGTTCCGTTTCACCCGCAGCGTTAAAGGAAACCAGCGGAGGGCGCGTGCGTATCGATAAATGGTTGTGGGCGGCGCGTTTTTTCAAGACCCGCGCGGTTGCCTCGCGTGCCTGTGAACTGGGAAGAATCGAGTGCAATGGACAGCCGGTAAAACCCTCGCGTGAGATCCGCCCGGGCGATCGCTTACGTGTCCGTACCGAAGGTGGAACCTATGAACTGAACGTCCTGGGACTCAGCGAAATGCGCGGGCCGGCCGCTGTCGCGCAAACGTTGTATGCCGAAACGGAAGAAAGCAAACAAGCGCGACAGCAACTGGCCGAACAGCGTAAACTGACGCCTCGGATCGAGGCGCTCCACGAAGGCAAGATCTCAAAGCGCGATCGCCGGCGGTTTAATTGGATTCGCGGGAAAGCCTGAGAAACCTGGACGCGCGTTTCCTGCCAAAGAAGATAAGCCCTGCACCGGAAAGCAGCAGCCCGATAGAACCAGGCTCGGGAGCAACTGCGGGCGTGCCGGCCTGCGTCAGAAATACCCCGGAATCCGACGTATAACTAACGTTTGCCGGCAGAATCAAATAGATTTCGCCGGTGTGGCTGTAATCGCAAGATGTACCCAACCCGCAACTTACTCCTAAGTAGGTCTGGACCCCAATATCCGCGCTACCGCCCGTAATCTGGTACTCGCCATTAAAGATCACATTGCCAACGCTATTCACAACGAATGCATCCGTCACCCAACCGCTCGCGCTGGAGCCGGTCACGATAGGCGTGTAGCCAATCGAGCCGCCGCTGCCCATGCGGTCCTGCATGTTGGCAGTGCCGAAATTCACCGACGTTAAGAGGTTGCCATTGCTGTCGCCGGCCGGTGTCTGAACCGTGAAGTTTCCATCGAGTGTGTACGTCACGCCGATCAGCGTGGTCGTGCCGCCCGACGCGCCGGCCACCTTGAAGTGGAGCACGTCATTCAACACAGCCGCGGCAGAACCCACCGCGCCCGATTGCCCGCTGTTCCCGTTGTCCTCATAGGTGCCGCCGCCCGAAACTTTCATGGTTCCGGCGGCCAGACTGCCCGCCGCATAGGCGCTCCCATTGGCGCTAAAGGGCCCTCGGCCAAGGCTGTCTTGCGGGATGTAATAACTCAGACTCACCGAATCATTGGCTGACGTCGCTTTTCCCGTCGCATCAGTCGTCCCTCCGGCGCTGTAGGTGCAGTTGCCGGAACAGCCGGCCGAACTGCTGGACCCCTGCGCGCCGGTAGGCGCCACTGGATTCAGACTGTAGTTGTATCCATAGGCGGCGCTGTAGCCGGCTGCGGACACAGCAGCATATGTATTGACAAGCGAATCCGCGCAACATACGCCGATGGCGCCCGCCAGCAACAGAGCAAGCCGCCCGAAGGCCACGCCCGCCGATATGAAGTTATTCATAATTATTCCTCCTGTTTCGCCCGGACTTGCCGGGTCACAGCAGGAGTTTTGCACGCTAACAGACGCGGTGAATAGGTTGGTTAGGGTTGTTCTTACCGTTACTAACGTAGGTTTATACTGAAAACTCAGTAATTTACGAGACGCACATGACGGACGGGCACGCGCCGGCGGCAAGCGAGATTTCGGCGTCGGAAGTTCGCGCAGAGCTGGAAGCCGTGCTTCAAAGCAAGCCTTTTTCGAGTTCTGCGCGCCTCAGCCGGTTCTTGCGCTACGTAACCGAAGAGACGCTCGCGGGACGCGCAGCCAGTCTGAAGGAGTACAAACTCGGCCTCGAAGTCTTCGGCCGTGGAGAAGATTTTGATCCACGAGTCGATGCCGTCGTGCGCGTCGAGGCCCGGCAGGTCCGGTTCAAACTGGCCGATTATTATGCGGGTCCCGGCATCCACGACCCGATCATCATCAGCTTGCCCAAGGGCGGCTACGCTCCACGCATCGAGCGCCGCGCGCCGCAAGCTCTCGACGCGCCCGCTCAGATCTCCCTGCCGCCAACTGTTCCGGAGCCACCGCGTTCCGGCGTCTCCTGGCTCACGTGGAGCGCTGTCGCCGTTGCCTTCCTCCTGCTTGCCGCCGCCATCGCGATTTGGGTCTGGAAGTCCGGCCCTGCCGGCCAGCCTCCTGCTGCTTCGATCGCCGTGCTGCCGTTTACCAATCTAAGCTCCGATCCCGGCAACCAGTACTTCAGCGATGGTTTGACGGATGAGATTACCGGCGAACTGTCGCGAGTCAAAAATCTGCGCGTCATCGCGCGCGCCTCAGCATTTCAGTTTCGCGGCAAGGTCGCCGACATCCGGGAAGTGGGCAGGCAGCTCGGCGTCGCCACCATTCTGGAAGGCAGCGTGGAGCGCTCCGGCGATCGGGTGAAGATTGTCGCTCATTTGGAGCGGACCTCCGATGGTTCGCATCTGTGGGCCAGGACTTACGAACGGCAGACCGCAGATCTATATGCAGTGCAGTCTGAGGTCGCCGCCGCTATCGCCAGAAACTTCCCGGGCGCAGAGGGCCCGCCTCCTAGTAGCCGCCGCCCCACTCAGGACGAGCAAGCCCATGATTGGTACATGCGCGCGCGTTATGAGCTGGAGCAAGGTACTCCATCCGCCGTTCAGCAGGCCGCGGCGGATTTTCAGAAAGCAATAGACCGCGACCCGATGTATGCGAAAGCCTATGCAGGTTTGGGCTCGGCCCTATATAACCTGGGCGCCGCGCATTTCAACAGCAAGTTCACGGACCGGTCAGGCAGCGAGCGCATGTGGCGCAAAGCGCTCGCTTTAGATCCGGCACTCGAGGAGGCGCACTGCGGGCTCGCGTTACTGGCCATGCAATATGACTGGGACTGGCGGCGCGCCGAAGAGGAAGCGCGGGCAGCTCTTGCGGCAGGCCCGAGCGCCAGGGCTGAGCTTCGCTATGCCAGCATCCTCATTTTTCACGGGCGGTTCAAAGAAGGCGGCGAACACCTGCTGCGGTCGCAAGACATCGACCCCTTAGGCATTAGCTATATGCTCACGCGCGGTCAGATGTGGATTCTTGCCAGGCGGCCGGATAAAGCGCGGGTAGAAATTCAAAACGTTTTGGATCGCCATCCCGATATCGTGCAGGCGCAATCTACCATGAGCTTTCTGGACCTACAGGACGGGCGCCCGGATCTGGCGCAGGCGCGGATGAAAAAACTGGAACAACGCGAGCCTTCCGTCCGCGTTCTGGAGGCGGCGATGCTCGCATATGAAGGGCGCCGCGACGAAGCCTTGCGCATGATTCGAGCAGATGAACAAAAATGGGAAACCGGTAATGTGCCCATGGCCTCCTTCGCCTTGGTCTACGCCAACATGGGCGACGTGAAGAATACGGTGAAATGGCTGGAGCGCTCGGCCGACCGCCATGAGTGGCAGGCTCTGAGCATCGCCGTGAACTCCGCGTTCCAAAAAATGCAGAACGACCCGGGCTTTATTGCGCTCAAGAAGCGCATCCACCTGCTTTCCTGATCCGGGCATCCACTGCGAACTCAAGGTGTCGCGGGCTTGATGGTCAGGACATCTTTTGCATCGATGTGATTGAACTCCATTGGAAAGCTCTTGCCGCGATAGTACGCGGGCCATTCGTCTTTGTAATGCGAAGA
>JAJPJN010000137.1 GCA_021324185.1 Terriglobia bacterium
AATTTGCCGGCGACTGGGATGTCGTCAAGACATTCTTCCCGGTGAACCGCAAACCGATTGTCACCAAAGGCACCTGCAAGCAGTACATGATCCAGGACGGCAAGTTTCTGCAATCGGATTTTACGTTCTTTAATACCGACGGAACAAAGAGCACCGGTACCGGAATTTCGGGCTTCGATCCTAAAACGAATCGGTTCACGACGGTGTGGTTCGACTCGCGGCAGACGACGATGTCGATTCGCCAGAGTGACGGCACGTTCGATGGCAAGAATATCGTCCTGTGGTCAACGCCGCTCGATACCGAGCAGCCCGGGCGCAAGACAGTGGCGCGCGCGCACCTCGAAGAAGACGGCCGCGTGCTTCTGCATCGCCATTTCCTCATCGATGACAAAGGAAACGAGCGGATGATGATCGAGTTCCGGCTGACGCGAAAGTAAGTTAGAAAGTACTGGTCGCCAACTCCGCCAGTAAATTTTCCGCTTCGTTTTTCTGGCTGTCGTTTCGGGCGGCTTGTTTGGCTTTGCTGGCGTAACGCAGCGCGTCGGCGGCACGGCTGAGGTTTGCGCTGCACTGTGCCAGCGCGTAATAGACGTCGTACTCGTACTCGCGCGGAACTGCCTGGATGCTTGAAAGAAGATGTAGGGCCGCTTCAAAGTTCCGGTCATCGGCTTCGAATAACCCCAATTGCAGTCTCGCGAGCTCAAAATCGGGCTTTATTTCGACTGCCCGCTGCAACATCGATTTGACTTCCGCGCTGGTTGCGCCTGCTTCTTGCAGCAGTACGGCATATTGCTGATAAAGCACCGCGTTTTGCGAGTGCCGCTGGATCGCCATGCCGAAATGCGTTCGAGCCTCTGGTTTACGTTGCTCGCTCAAAGCCATCTCGCCGAGCGCTTCCTCCGGCTCCGGGTTTTCCGGATACTGTTTCGAAAGCACCGCCAGCTTCTCCCCCCCTTCCGCACACGTTGCCGCCTTTGCCGCCAGCAGATCGGCTAAAGCAAACTGAACCTGAAAATCCCCGGCTGCCGGGGTTTTGGGCTGAATCGCAGAAACGTTTTGGCCCGCTGCAAGCACTAAGACGGGAAGACTCTTTTGATTCAGGTAAGCCGATAAATCGGCTTCAATCTCGCGCATGGGGCGGCGATAGGTGCGCTCGAGCGCTTCGAGAGATCCGGCGCCGTTCGAAATGGCGGACAGAAACTCCGGAAATTGCGCAGCGTAGCGTTTATCGAGCGCCAGCATGTGCACCAGGGCCCAGCTTTGAGCGTAGAACAGAAACACTTTGTCAGCATCCGCATAATACGGCGAGTGAGTGCCGGCGGTAAACAGCACGTTCCAGGGAAGGAGCGGCTGCCGCTGAATCGTTTTCAGGCTGCGTTGCGGCGGCCGTCCCACGGTGATTTGCGCTTCGCCGGCATCCATCGTGGAATAAAACTCAGCCAGGCCCTCGTTCAACCAGAGGGGCAGGTTGAGACCGGCGCTGTCCAATACAAAATGTGTGTACTCATGGGTGGCCAGCTCACGATCCTGCGCCACGATATTCGCCAACACGATATAGGAGCCGCTAAAGGTGCGCACATAATAGCCGTCGCCTACCTCGCGAACGGCGTAGCGCGCGTAATCGCGCTCTGAGCGAAACGCCACCACCTGAACGGGGGGCGTCAACGCTTTATCCGCGCCAGGCAGAGGCGAGGCCGCAAAAAAAGAACGAACTCCTTCCAGAAATCGAAGCGTCTCCATCGCCTGATTCTGCTCAGCCGCCGTATACAGGCGGAAGTGCTCGGTTTCGAGGCTGGTCCATCCCTCTGGCGTTCCGAACTGCGCTGAAAGGTTGCCTGCTACAACTAACCCCAACGCAACGAAACATGTCTGCCGCGAGGCTCGAATTTTCATGGGGCTGCTTATTTTCTATCGTCAAAACCGCGCCATGCCTGAGCACCCGGCAGGCAGAATTATTGTGAAAACATCGCGTACACCTCTGTGTACCTGTAACGTCAGGGGAAATAGAAGACTCTTAACTTACAACTGGGGCGTGGGAACGGAATGAGGTTGTTTTGCGAAAAATTTTCTGTGTTGACGCCGCGCGCATCCGCCGATATGTCCCACGGGTGAAATTCCAGTCGATTTTCATTTCAGCTTTTCTGGTTGGCTTCGCAATCCTCGCGTACGGCCAGGACCAACCATCGGCTTCGGCTGAGGCCAGCCTGGTTGCGCCGGAAACAGCCGCCCGCACGGCGGAAGAGTTGCGTGTCGAAGAACAGCAACGCATTCTGGGCGTCGTGCCGGAGTTCAACATCTCCAACCTCCACGATGCCGCGCCTCTGAGCACGCAACAGAAATTTCAACTGGCGATGAAATCGGCGCTCGATCCGTTCTCCTTCGCCGCTGCCGGTCTGGACGCAGGGCTCGGGCAATGGCAGAAGCAGTCTCCGGGATACGGCTATGGAATGCAGGGCTACGCACGGCGCTTTCAGGCCGCATACATCGACGCCTTTGACGGCGCTATTTTGGGCAACGCGGTTTTCCCTTCCCTGCTGCATCAGGACCCGCGCTATTTCCGGCAGGGCACGGGCAGCTTCGGCAGCCGCCTGATGCACGCCATCTCGTCCACTTACCGCTCGAAAAACGATAACGGGAAATGGACCTGGAATTACTCAAACATTCTGGGCAATATCGCGGCCGGCGGCATCGCCAATGCGTATTACGCTCCGAGCGACCGCGGCGCGGCCCTCACGTTCGAACGCGCTTTCACGGTAACGGCCGAGGGTGCGCTGGGCGCGGTTTTCTACGAATTCTGGCCCGATATATCGCGGAAGCTGGTTTCCCATCGCAAGAAAATTCAGAGTTGATTTTCGCTTTGCCCTATACTGAAGTTTAGGCAAGCGCAAGCGGCACTCGTGGCCGGGTTTTGCGCGCGCCTTCCGCGAGAACGATGAACCTCCTTATTATTCAAGGCGGCATTCTCATTACGGTGTCCATTAGGGGCCCCGCCTGAGACCTCGCGCTCCAGTTTTTCAGAAGTTGAGGCCACCGGCGGGAAACCCAACCGGTGGCCTTATTCTTTTGTGAATCGATTCAGTCGAAAGGTTCAGAAGAAGTCATGAAAATTTTCACGTTCGATACCACGCTGCGGGATGGTACGCAAGGCGAATCGGTTTCGTTTTCCGTCGACGACAAGCTTTTGATTGCCGAAAAGCTCGACGAGCTGGGTATCGATTACATCGAAGGCGGCTGGCCGGGGTCGAACCCCAAAGATAAGGAATTCTTTGAGCGCGCCAAAAATATGCGCCTGAAGCACGCGCGCCTTACGGCATTCGGCGCGACGCGCTTCGCCAAGAACAACCTCGAAGAAGACCCCAATATTGCCGCGCTTCTGGCGGCGGACACGCCCGTGGTTTCAATCTTTGGAAAGAGCTGGGATTTTCATGTGCACCGCGCGCTCGGTGTCAATGAGGAAGAAAATCTCGATCTTATCGGCGGGACGATTTCCTATCTGAAGCATCATGGGCGCGAAGTTGTTTATGATGCCGAGCACTTCTTCGATGGCTACAAAGCCAACCCGGCGTTCGCGCTACGTACGCTCGAAGCCGCGAAGAGCGCCGGCGCGGACGTGCTTTGCCTGTGCGACACAAACGGCGGCACTCTACCCGGCCAGCTCGTTGAAATCGTGCAGGACGTGCGCAGCCGGTTCGACGGGGTCATCGGCTTTCACGGCCACAACGATTCCGACGTCGCCGTTGCCAACACACTGCTGGCTGTCGAAGCAGCAGGCGTCACACACGTACAGGGCTGTATCAACGGCTATGGGGAGCGCTGCGGCAACGCCAATCTGGTCTCGATTATCGCCAACCTGCAACTAAAGCTGCATCACGAGACCATTGGCCCCGAAAAATTGAGAATGCTGGGCGAGGTAGCCAAGTTCATCGCTGATCTGGCGAACCTGCCTTTGCGGCGCGACCAGCCTTTTGTCGGCAGCAGCGCCTTTGCACATAAAGGAGGCGTGCACGTCAGCGCGATCCTGAAGGACGCAGCCATGTACGAGCACGTCAGTCCGAGCGCGGTGGGAAATCGCCAGCGCGTGCTGCTGAGCGATTTGTCGGGCCGCGGGAACATCTCATACAAGCTGAAAGAACTCGGCCTCGCAAGCGATGCGCTGGATGATGCTGCACGGCGGGAGCTGCTGCAGCGGCTGAAGCTTATGGAGCACGAAGGCTACGATTTCGAAGCTGCCGAAGGCACCTTTGAGCTGCTTGTCAGGCAGGCGATGCTGCCCGATTTTGTGCCGTTCGATGTGATCGGCTACGAAGTGTCAACGCGGCTTGAAGTTCGCCGGGCCGGCAAACTGCCGGGCAACGATGAGACCGTCACCACGGCGAGCGTAACGCTCATGGTGCATGGCAATGTTCACTCTCATACGGCAGTTGGCGAGGGCCCGGTACATGCGCTGGATATCTGCCTGCGGCAGTGCCTGGCCTCCATTTACCCGGCCATCACCGCTGTTCATCTTACGGATTACAAGGTCCGCGTGCTCGGCACAAAGGTAGGAACAGAATCGAAAGTGCGCGTGCTCGTCGAATGGACCGATCACGAAAGAACATGGGCTACTGCCGGCGTTTCGAACAATGTCGTCGATGCAAGCTGGCGCGCACTGGTGGATGCACTGCGGCTAGAGCTGATCCGCCTGCAACCAGCCGACAAAACCGGTAAGACCACGCGCGATTATAGCTGGGCGGTGTAAGCCGGGCGAGACCCGTCTGCGGGTTCGGGGCGGCTGGCCTCCATCCAGACGGGCCAATTCGCGCCCCACGTTATCATCGGCTACGTATGAAAGCTGTCGTCGCTGATCCGACCGGCGGTGCCGAAAACCTGAAGGTCTTCGATCTTCCGACACCCGAGCCCGGCGAAGGCGAGGTGCTCGTTAAACTCGAGGCCTCGGGCGTCAACTACATCGATATCTACTTTCGCGAAGGACTCTACAAGGCTCCGGAGCAGCCGGTGCGGCTGGGCAGTGAAGGTGCGGGAACGGTCGCGGCCGTGGGCAAAGGAGTGGAGCGCCGCGTGGGGCAGCGTGTGGCGTACGCCATGGCCCGCGGCTCGTATGCCGAGTATGCGGCCGTGCCCAATAGCATGCTTGTCGATGTGCCCGGTGAGATCAGCTTCGAACAAGCCGCTGCCGTCATGCTGCAAGGCATGACAGCGCACTATCTGACGCGCTCCACCTTTGAGCTGAGGCCTGGCAGCACTTGCCTGGTCCACGCTGCCGCGGGAGGCGCGGGTCTGATGATTGTGCAGCTCGCCAAAATTGCCGGGGCCACCGTTATCGCCACAGTGTCCACACAAGAGAAAGCCGAGCTGGCCAGACAGCATGGCGCCGATCATGTCGTTCGCTACACCCAGCAAGACTTCGTCGCCGAAACAAAGAAGATCACCGGCAATCGCGGCGTCGATGTCGTCTACGATTCGGTCGGTAAGACAACCTTCTACGGGAGCCTCGATTGCCTGCGCCCGCGCGGCATGATGGTGCTCTTCGGCCAGTCCAGCGGGCCGGTCGGCCAGATCGATCCGCAAATTCTGAACCAGAAGGGTTCTCTCTTCCTCACGCGTCCCAGCCTGGGGCATTACACCAGCGACCCCAAGGAACTGCGGGCGCGCGCCAACGATCTGTTCCAGTGGCTCCGCAACGGCAAGCTCAAGCTGCACATTCACAAGGTCTACCCGCTGGAGAAGGCCGCCGAGGCGCAGCGCGATCTGGAATCGCGCAAGACCACAGGCAAGCTGCTTCTGAAACCGTAAATGCCCGTCGATTCAACCGAGTTTCAGGAACGAATCGGGAAACTGCGCGAAACTCTACACCTGTACCGCGCCCAATCCTGGCTCGTCACGGCGCTGCCGAATGTCCGTTATCTCAGCGGCTTTACCGGCAGCAATGGCATTCTGCTGGTTTCGGCCGATCGCGCCATCCTCTTCACCGACCCGCGGTATCAAACTCAGGCCTCGCTCGAGTGCGATTGCGACGTAAAGGTCGCCAAAGGCCCTATTCTTGCCGAAGCGGCAAAGTGGGTGCGGCGTTTGCGCCTGAAGTCCGTAGCCTTCGAGCAGAATCGCATCGGCTATGAAGATTACGTACGTCTGAAGGAAACCGTCGAAGCAGTGCGCCTGAAGCCGGTTTCGGGTGCGATTGAACATCTGCGCATGATCAAATCGCCGGCCGAGATCGCCACGATTCAAGCCTCCGTGCAACTCAATTCCGCCGCGCTGGAGCAGGCTCTGAAGCATTTCAAACCCACCATGACGGAAGTCGATCTGGCAGCCGAGATCGATTACCGCATGCGGCGCCTGGGCGCCGATAGTAGCGCATTTGACACAATCGTTGCCTCGGGACCGCGCAGCGCCTTACCCCACGCGCGGCCAACCGACCATCCCATCCGGCAGGATGAACTACTATTAATTGACATGGGCGCGAATGTCGCCGGGTATGCCAGCGACATGACGCGAACTTTTGCAGTCGGCAAGCTGGATGCGAAAAAAAAGCGAATGCATCGCGCTGTCCTCGAAAGCCAGCTTGCAGCAGTTCATGCAGTCAGGCCCGGTGTTACGTGCGCCTCTGTGGATGCCAGCGCGCGGCGAGTGCTGCGCGGTTTCGGAATGGACAAATTGTTCATCCACTCCACGGGCCACGGGCTGGGTCTCGAAATCCATGAGCGCCCGCGAATTGGGCGCAAGGAGGCGTTGAAGCTGGAGACTGGAATGGTGATAACGATCGAGCCTGGGGTTTATCAGGAAAATTTGGGTGGCGTTCGCATTGAAGATACGGTGGTGGTGACCTCGTCGGGTTGCCAGGTCCTCACCCCCACTGGCAAAGAACTGGTGGTGGTGTAGATGTCCTCTTCGAACGAGCCCAGCATGACGATCGACGACATCAAGGAATTGATCCGTGTGGTTCAGGAGACCGGCATAGCGGAACTCGAGGTGCGCCGGGGCGAGAACAGTGTTCGGATTAAGCGCTCGGCCTCTGGTTCACAGGACGTTGTTGTTCCCGCCGTGCTGCCGGTACCGGTAGCCGGTGTGGCTCCGCCGGTGGCCAGCGTTCCGGCTGCGACTGCGCAAGACACCGCGCCGCCTCCAGCCGTTACTCCGCCGGCGCCCCCAGCCGAAGAGTCGCGCGATGTAATCGTCAAGTCGCCCATCGTGGGCACCTATTACGATGCGCCCTCGCCGGGAGCGCCTCCGTTCGTCAAAGTCGGCGATCACGTCGAGCCGAAACAGGTGCTCTGCATTATCGAATCGATGAAGCTGATGAATGAAATTGAGGCCGAAACGGCGGGCACGCTCATCGCGAGGCACGTCGAAAACGGGCGTCCGGTCGAATACGGCGAATCGCTGTTCACCATCCGGCCGGCCTGATCGCCATGTTCAAAAAAATACTCATTGCGAACCGGGGCGAAATCGCGCTCCGCGTGATTTGTGCGTGCCGCGATCTCGGCATCAAGACGGTTGCCGTTTACTCGGAAGCAGACCGCCACAGCCTGCACGTCCGCTTTGCCGATGAAGCCATTTGCATTGGTCCTGCCAAAAGCTCGAAGAGCTATCTGGACATTCCTTCGGTCATCAGCGCAGCCGAAATCACCAACGTCGATGCCATTCATCCCGGGTATGGTTTTCTGAGCGAAAATCCCGATTTCGCCGAAGTCTGTGATCTATCCGGTATTAAGTTCATCGGCCCGAAGCCCGACGTCATTCGCCAGATGGGGCTGAAACAGCGCGCCAGGGCGATTATGGAAAAAGCCGG
Organism: Terriglobia bacterium; assembly: GCA_021324185.1. GTDB lineage: Bacteria > Acidobacteriota > Terriglobia > Bryobacterales > Bryobacteraceae > Bog-105. The sequence continues at coordinate 7,790 of JAJPJN010000137.1, forward strand.
CGTGCCGATTCTTCCCGGCTCTCGCGGCGTGATCGAGAGCGCCGAAGAGGCCCTCTCATTGGCAACCGGCATCGGCTATCCGATTATGTTGAAAGCCGCGGCGGGCGGCGGCGGCCGGGGCATGCGGGTAGTGCGCTCCGCAGCCGAGCTTCCCAACCTGTTGGCGCAAGCACAATCGGAAGCGGCGGCCGCGTTTTCCTGCGGCGATGTCTACATGGAGAAACTGGTCGAATCGCCGCGTCATATCGAGTTTCAGGTCCTGGCAGATGAATCCGGCAACGTCGAAATTCTGGGCGAACGCGAGTGTTCCATCCAGAGGCGGCATCAAAAGCTGATCGAAGAATCGCCGTCGCCCGCGGTTTCGGCAGAATTGCGGGCCCGCATCTCAGACCGTCTGCGTACCGCCATGAAAAGCATCGGCTACACCAACGCCGGGACGGTCGAGTTCCTCATGGATGAAAAGAGCAACCTCTATTTCATCGAGGTGAATGCCCGCATTCAGGTAGAGCATCCGGTAACAGAATTTGTCACTGGCCTGGACTTAGTGAAGGCGCAGATTCGAATCGCTAGCGGAGAGACTTTGGACCGGATCATCACTTCGCCCATCCGGCTGTGCGGGCACGCTATCGAATGCCGCATCAACGCCGAGCACCCGGAAACGTTCGCGCCCTCACCCGGCCGGATCACCGGCCTGAATCTGCCCGGCAGCATCGGTGTGCGTGTTGATACGCATGTGTACACGGACAGCGTCATCCCGCCTTATTACGATTCGCTGGTTGCCAAGCTCATCACCTATGGAAAAACGCGTGATGAGGCGATTCAGCGCATGCGGCGGGCGCTCAGCATGTTCGTAGTGGAAGGTATCCACACCAGCATTCCCCTACACGAGCGCATCATGGAAGACCCGGATTTCGTAGCCGGGAACATCAATACGTCGTTCCTCGAAAGGCTAAATCATCACAGCGGGAAGCTGGCTGCTAATGGCTGAAAGCTAGTTACGCCTTGACCGGCTCCTGGGCGATCGCGCCCACGTGCTTGTCCAGCATCTTCTGGAACTCGGGCTTGCCGATCGCGCCTACTTTCTGCTCGACAATCTGTCCGCCCTTGAAGAGCAGCAGCGTGGGGATGCCTCGAATGCCATAGCGATAAGCGGTCTGCTGGTTCGCGTCCACGTCCAGCTTGCCCACTTTCACTTTGCCGGCGTATTCGGTCGCGATCTGGTCAACCGTCGGACTCATCATCCGGCATGGACCGCACCACTCGGCCCAAAAATCGACCAGCACTGGAATATCGGAACTCAGCACGTCTTTGTCAAAATCTGCGTCTGTAAAGGTAAGAGTGTTCGGTCCAGCCATTTGTTTAACCTTCTAGTTTGATGAGTTTTCTAACATTTTGATTCAGTCGCCATGGGCGCCCAAGGCACCGGCCCCCAGCGGGCGGCCGAGCTAAGCTACACTGACAGCAGACAAATTCATTCGCTCTAAGGTCGTCTTGCTCCGTTTCGCCCGCCGCTTTCTGATCCTTTTTATTGTTATCACCATCAGCCTGAGCACTCTGCCAGGCCAGCAGCCATCCAGAGCCGAAACCACCGAGAACGGCTTCAGCACCAGCCTCACGATGTTCACCACGCTGGCCGCCATCAATGCCGCCGGATACGATGCCGGCATGGATTCCCCGCTTAACCAGCGCTACAGAATCCGTTCCGAAATACGGGACACTCTCTCCAAAGAAAAGATTGCATGCCTTTCCGAGTTACGGGCCTTCTATAAAGAGCACAAGAAGCCTACTGATGCCGGTGACCTCAGCCAGTACATCTCGTTCGCCCTGGTGGCCGGCGACGCCCCCAATTTCGAACTGCCGCAGGGAGCTGTCCCGCCCGATGTCGAGCCCCTTCGCGGGCTGAGCCAGATTCTCGGGGATTTCTATAAGCAAGCCAATATTGCCGATCTCTGGCGCCGCGCTCAGCCGGCCTACAATGCCGCCATTTCCGAATACCAGGAGCCGGTCATCAACGCTCTGTTTGAAGCGAACGGCTATTTGCGCAATCCTTCCGGCTACCTGGGCCGCAGATTTCAAATTTATCTCGACCTGCTCGGCGCGCCGGATCAGATCCAGGTCCGCAGCTATCGCGACGATTATTTCGTCGTGATTACCCCAACCAGCGTGCCGCCGGTAGAGGAGATCCGCGACGCTTACCTTGGCTACATACTCGACCCGCTGACGTTTAAATACAGCGATGTGATCAAGCAGAAAAAATCGCTTCAGAAATATGCCGAAGACGCGCCAGCTTTGGATCTCGCTTACAAAGACGATTTTTCGTTGTTGCTCAATAAATGCCTGGTGAAAGCGATTGAAGCCCGCCTGCTGCACGAAGGCCCTGAAAAGCGCCAGGAGTTTATTAACGAAGCCATGCGCGAAGGCTTTATCCTGACCGCAGCTTTCGCAGAGCTGCTGTCTGCCTATGAAAAGCAGCAGGATGCGTTCCGGCTGTACTATCCCGACCTGGTCAATGCGATCGACGTCAAGAAAGAAGAAAAACGCCTGAGAACCGTTCAGTTTGCGCAATCCATACCGCAAAAGGTCATTGCGCCACCGGCCAAGATCCAGCTCGATCCCGCTGATGAGACGCTCGAAACCGCGCAGGGCCTGCTGGACCAGAACGATATCGAAAACGCCCGAAAAGCCTTTAAAAAGGTATTCGAACTGACCTCAGACAAAGCCAGGCAAGGGCGCGCCTACTACGGCCTGGCGGTCATCGATCTTCAGGAGAAACGTTGGGATGAGGCCGTCGATCTCTTTCAACGTACGGTGGATTCGAACACCAGCCCCGCGATTGTGGCATGGTCGCATTACTACTTAGGGCAACTCGCATTGAAAGCGGGTGATCCGGAAAAAGCAACGGCTCACTTTAAGCAGACGCTCGCAAACCAGGGAGCGAGTTCGAAGGCGCGTGAAGCCGCGGAGAAAGCCCTACAAAGCATCTCAGGAGAGGTAAAGCAATGAAATTCTTGAATTCCAAGCTCGCAGTCATCCTGTTTTCGGCGCTGCCGCTCTTTGCGCAGACGCAACCTCCAAGCGGCCAGACGCAACCACAAAGCGGGCAGGCGCAGCCCCAAAGCGGCCCCCGGCCCAAGTCGCAGAAGGAATCCGAGGCTCTGCAGAAAGTGCTGCAGGCGCAGCAATCGGGCAACTGGGACGCCGAAATCCAGGCCATCAACTACGTCCTCGAAAATTTCGCCGACACGGAATACAAGACCCTGCTCCTGAATATGGCCGTGGACGCCGCGCAAAATAAAGGCGACTACCCCCAAACAATCGCCTTTGGCGAGCAGGCTGTACAAGCCGACCCCAACAACATCACCGCGCGCGTGACGATGGCCGAAGATATCGCCCAGCACACGCGTGAGAACGATCTGGACAAAGAAACGAGCCTGAAGAAAGTGGAAGATTACGCCAACAAGGCTCTCGATTTGCTGAAGAACGCCTCTTCACCGCCCGCGGGCATGAATCCCGCCGCCTGGCCTGACACGAAAAAACTGCTGACATCGCAGTGCTATGACGCGCTGGGCCAGGTTGCCAGCCTGCGTAAGAACTATGCCGCAGCGATCACCCAGTTCAAAACAGCGGTCGATGCGGATCCAAGCAATTCGGTGGCTCTGGCCCGCCTTGCGAAAGCCTATGTCGATAACAAGCAGTACGACGAAGGCATCGCAACGGCAGATAAAGTGCTGGCCCTGCCAGACGCGCCCCAGGCTGTGAAGAATTTTGCGCAGCAGCAGAAGGACATTGCGACGAAAGCCAAAGCAGCGAAATAACAGCCCGATATGACGGCTCCGGCTGAAGCGCTAGAAGAGAAGCTGGCCTATCGGTTCCGGGATCGCGAGTTACTGCTTCGGGCCCTTACCCACCGTTCCTGGATCTCGGAACGGGGCTCCCATCCGCCGTCCGGCGATAACGAGCAACTCGAGTTCTTAGGCGATTCCGTCCTCGGCTTCCTCGTCAGTGAATCGCTGCTATCGCGGCATCCAGCAGCCTTTGAGGGCCAGCTTTCGCAATGGAAGGCGCATCTGGTCAGCGCGACTCATCTGCATCGCTGCGCCATCAATTTGGGTTTAGGTGAGTATCTGCGGCTCGGCCGCGGCGAGGAGCGCAGCGGTGGCCGCGAGCGCAAAGCCCTGCTGGCAAATACGTTTGAGGCAGTCATTGCTGCGCTCTATCTCGACGGCGGTCTCGAGCCTGCCCGCAGTTTGGTCCAGCGGTACGTCCTCGACGTGATTGACGAACCGGAAGACATCCATAGCCTGGAGCTCCTGAACTTCAAAAGCGTTCTGCAGGAGCGTGTGCAGGCTCTGGGCCTGCCCGCGCCTCGCTACAACATCGTCGAAACCAGCGGGCCCGAACACGCCAAAATTTTCGTTGTGGAGGCGCGAGTCGGCAGCCGCTTCGTCAGCCGCGCCGAGGGCACTTCGAAGAAGCAGGCCAGCCAGCACGCTGCCCACCTGCTCATCGAACAGATCAACGGCGAGATGGCTACTCATCCTCCAATATCGACATGATTTCCTGCAGTTCGCGCCGCAGATCCTGATAAAAGCTCGCCGTTCCGGTAAACAACTCGCCTTGCCGGCGCGGCGGAGGCTGCTTGACCGGCTCGCGTTTCGGCTTTGACTCGAGCACTTTGCGCGCGCCCTCAATGGTGAACCGCTTCTCATAGAGAAGGCGCTTGATTTCGAGCACCAGCTCGACGTCTTTGCGGCGATAGAGCCGGTGCCCGGTTCCCGATTTCTTTGGTCCGAGCGCCGGAAATTCAGACTCCCAAAACCTCAGCACATAGGGCTTGATCCCGGCCAGTTTGGCCACCTCGCCGATCCGGAAATAGAGCTTGTCCGGTATCTCCGGAGTCACCGACGCCTGCGCGGCCATTTCTTCCATAAGGAACAGACGAGTCCGCCATTAATTGTAATCTTCAAGCTTGCCTGTTGTATCTGCCGGTTGTGGCCGCGGCAATCCTGCATGCCGCACCGATTAAACCGAAGCCGCCGCGGCGCGCCCCGTATCTTCCTCGGACGTTTCTTCAATATCCTGGAAGCGCTGTTTGTGGTGCAGGTACCAGTAGACGAACAGAAGCGTCAGCATAAAGAGCGCCAGAATCACCATGATCAGCGCGAACCGCTCCAGCGCCTTAATGGGCGATGCCGCGACCGCCTCCTTCTGGCTGACCAGCACGTACCAGCCGAGATTATCGAAATGTTGCTTCATGCCAGTGCCTGCATAACCGACAATGAACGGCCCGTTCCTCACGTCGGCCAGCGTCCAGCCGGCTTGTTGTCCCTGTGTGGAGGCTAAGGCGTCGTGGACGGAATCGAATTCGGCAGATTTGGCGCGCGCGAAAACGTCGGTATTCGGCGCGCTGATGATCTGCCCGTTTTCATCCACCAGCGCAGCATGCGCTCCATTGCCGATCTCATTCTGCTGGAATCGTGAGAGCAGCGGCGAAATATTCACTGCCGCCGAGACCACGCCCATGAAATTCCCGGATGAATCGGAAATGGGGAACCCGATGTTCACATACTGCGCTTTCGCCAGCTCATTATCGAGAATGTCGCTAATTCGGACCGTTCCTTGACCCTTGTTGTAGACGGATTGCCAGAACTCGTCTTGCGAGTAATCCGATTTAGGCGGCTGGACAGCCGAGGCCACCACATTGCCGTTCATATCCGTGACAATGATGTTCATGTAGCGCGGGTCGAGAATGCGCCGCTGCCGCAAAAATTCGGCGGCCGACGGGCTTTCGGAAGTCTTCGACTGGCTGGCCGCAGTCTTGCCGGTATGACCGCTGACTGCCGCCAGAATAGAGGAGTCCGCCGCTATTGCCGTCACGTCAGCAACGCGGTCGCGGATAAAATCGGAAACGTCGTTGGCGTAGGTTTGGGCTAGTGCTTTATAGTCGTTGCCGATGGCGCTATCGAGCGAGCGATCACTGCGGCCGGTCAACACCAGTCCCACAATGCTCAAGGGCACAATCACGACCACGAGAACGATTAAGAGCTTTGTTATGGAGAGTCGAACTTCGAAGCGATCCACAGTCACACCTCCTTGGTGCTCGGGACAGGCCCAGGCCAGACGGTGGACGGCCAAAACCTCCAGGCGTCAAGCCTGAGGTCGATTCCGTCTCGATCATACTCCAAAAATGCTGCCCTGGAAATAGGGACGCCGCTGTAATAAGCTGTTTATCCGTGAAGACGCTTTCTTTCCTGCTGCTTCTTTTTGCTTCAAGCGCGATTCTTTTCGCCCAATCGCTCGAAAAACTGAGCCCGGAAATCGATCAACTGATCGATTCGCCGCTACATATTGAAAAAGTCACGACGAATCCCGATTTCAAATGGACGGAAGGGCCCGTCTGGATCCACAGCGGTTACCTCCTTTTTGCCGAGATCCCCGGCAATGCAATTTGGAAATGGACGCCTCCTCCCGGCAGCAGCCCGGTGCTGTTCATGAGGCCCAGCGGCTATGTGGGAACGGCTCCGTATAAAGGGCCTGAGCCGGGATCGAACGGCATGACGCTGGATGCCCGCTCGCGCCTTACCGTTGCAGGCCATGCACGCCGGAACGTTTGGCGGCTGGAAAGCATGGACCCGCACGGGCAGATTACCGTGCTCGCGGATGAGTATCAAGGCAAAAAACTCAACAGTCCCAACGATCTTGTGTACAGCCAGAACGGCGATCTGTATTTCACGGATCCGCCTTATGGTCTGCCAACGCAAAAGGATTCCGACCCGGCCAAGCAGCTTCCATTCAACGGCGTCTATCGCATCCGGCACGCATTGCAGCAACAGCCCGGCGCGTCGCCGGATCGGGCAGCGCTGGAATTGCTGGTGAAGGATCTGCCAAGGCCGAACGGCATTGCCTTTTCGCCGGATCAGAAAACACTGTACGTCGACAATTCCGAACCGAAGAAGTTCTGGATGAAGTACCCGGTGAAGCCGGATGGAACGCTCGGAGCGGGCGCCATACTCTACGATGCATCGTCCGACAAATCCCCAGGCTCACCCGACGGCATGAAGATTGACCGGAACGGGAACATCTACAGCGCCGGACCGGGAGGCGTATGGATCCTGTCGCCTTCAGGCAAACACCTGGGAACCATTCGCATGCCCGATAGAACCAGCAACGTAGCGTGGGGCGACGGCGGGCGGATGCTCTACATTACCGCGAGCGGTAGTGTTTATCGAGTACAAACAAGGGTGGGCGGTATCCTTCCCTAAAACGGCCATCCCGGCAACCGCCGGCACAGTACCATTTCCGGATGAATTTCCGCGGCTTTTCTTTTATCCTTTAGAGTATTCCGCGCAGCACACATAGCAGGAGGTTGTTTTGTTCGGAACGCATCGCGCCCTGGCTGTTTGTGGCCCTGTTCTTCTCATAGCGTTTGCCGGCAGCGCACACGCGCAAGGCTTTGGCAAGTTCAAAAAGACGATTACTCTACAGCGCAAGCTTCCGGCGGTAGCAACGTTGCCGGGCGATACCTACGCGGTCACGGTAACGGCAGCAGATGCCAAGAACAAGCCGCTGGCAGACAAATTCAAAGCTATTGTCGAAACGGAGCTCGCGCGTTACAACCCGAAGCTGACCGTCGATCCAAACAAGCCGGCCACCCGCATCTCGCTGAACATCCTGAACGTCGATGTTGCGCAGCCAGTGCCGGTCACTTCGACGACGATTCCGCTGAACTTCGGCAGAAAAGGCGCGGCGCCACTCCAGCAAAAGCCAACCGGCTATAAGATCAGCGGCCGCTTCGATGTGGCCTACCAGGCTAAGACGCCGTCCGGGCGCTTTGTCGACGCCAGCAATCTCAACGTGAAGTTCGCGCAACAGTACAACACCCAGGGCGGCAAGATGGACGAAGGCGTAGATGCGGTGAAGAAAGGCTGGAGCCGCGTCCGCCATCTTGGCAAATCTTCTCCGGACGAGCAGGAGGACCAGGCGCCGCGCACAGTCGAAGACGTGGAACAGATGATGATGGAAAAAGCCACCGCTCTGATTGCCGCCCGGCTCGTGACGACGAATGAAACGGTGGAAATCCCGCTGGCGCGTGGCGCTTTGGACGATGCCAATAAATACGCTGATGCCAGGCAATGGTCGAAGATGATTGAAGCGCTCGAAACCATGACGCCGCTTCCGGACCCCCGCGAAGATGCCTACCGCTTTTACAATTTGGGCGTTGCCTATGAAGCGTTGGGTTATGCGAGCGATACGCCCGAAGCAGCCAAGCGGAATTTGGAGGATGCAGCCGCCGATTACGGCAAGGCGGAGGACATGAATCCGGCTGAGCGGCGATTCCTCGACCCGCAAAACCGGATCGAAATCGCGCTTGAGCATTACAAAAAGCTGAATACGCCGGCTGCGGCATCTGCCACAACAACTCCTAAATCAACCAAACGCGTTTCCAAGAGCACCGGCAAATGAAGGCAGTTTTGTCGCTCTGTGCGGGCATAGTATGCGCCATGTGCATCCAGGCGCAAGTGGCGCGCGGTCCGGAAGCTTGCGCAGAATCAAATGATCTAGTCGTTCGTGCGCTCGAGATCATCTCGGCACAGCCAACTCAGAACGACCTTTTCACCGGGCTCGAGTTGCTGAAGCACGCCGAGCAGATGTGCGATGAAAACGGCGACGCCTGGTATTACCGCTCGCTCTTTGAGCGCAAGATGGGGCACGCGACGCAGGCCGATTACGCCTACCGCAACGCGCAACGGCGCGGCTCTGAAGCGCTCAAGCAGAGTGAAAATCCGTTCCGGCTGGCCACGCCCATGCGCGGCGTCAGCGCCGATGCCGCTCCCGCGCCTCAACAGGTGCCGCATGATCCCCGGGTTACTATCGATAAGCCGGAAGTCAGCCAGAAATGGGCGCTCGTGATCGGCATATCCGCATTCCGCGATGCGGCGCTCAATCTGCGATTCAGCACAAAAGATGCGGATGCTTTCGCCGCCTTGCTGCGCGATCCGCAGTACGGGCGTTTTAAGCCGGATCACGTGCATCTTCTGCGCGATCAGGAGGCGACCACGGAGCGGATTAAACGCGAGCTGTTCTGGCTCGCGCAATCGGCCGGCCCCGATGATCTTGCGGTCATCTACATCGCCACGCATGGCTCCGCGCATAAGGAGGATCCCGCCGGCGTGAGCTACATCGTCACTTACGATACCGACGCTACAACCGATAGCGGATTGTATTCGACCGCATTGCCGATGCCCGAAATATCGAACGCTGTTCGTACGCGCGTGCGTTCCGAAAAAGTCGCGGTCTTTCTAGATACCTGCCATAGCGCGGGCGCCATCAGCCAGACCGTCACCGTGCCTGCCTCCGCCTCGCCGGCACTTCTGAAACGCATCCGCGAAGGCACTGGACGTGTGATCATGGCCGCCAGCCAGGAAGAAGAGAGCTCATTTGAGGATCCGCGCCTCGGTCACGGCGTCTTCACTTATTACCTGCTGCAGGGACTCAAGCAAAATGCCGGCAATGTTCGCTTAGCGCAGGTCTACGACTATGTGCGCGCGCAGGTGGAGAAAGGCGGCTGGAAACAGCATCCGGTTCTGAGCCGCAGCGATGATGAGAGCGTCATCGCGCTGGGCGTCCCGCAACTGCTGTCGCAACTACATCTGGCATTGCCGCGCTACGCTCCAGCGCGCCCGTTCAATGACCCTTTGTATTCGCACCCGGCTTCTCAGTAGCCTTCTCAGCAGGCAGGATGCAAGGCTTTTCGCCGGCCTTCGCGGCCGCGGATTCTTTCCCAGGCGCAGATTTAGATTTACCAGCGCCGGGTTTTCCACCCCCGCCGCCTCCGCTTTCCCCGCCGCCACCGCCGGAACTTGCGCTCAGCCTCGAAGCGTCGAGTTGTGAGACAGTCACGCGCATCGTCGCGTAAGTCACCCCTGGAACCGACTTCTGATAAAGCTCCGCCGGGGCTACATTCTTCGGCGCATTCTTCTCCACCAGATAGCCGCTTTGCACCGTCAGCTTATCTGTATAGGAAGCCAGCGCGTTCGCATTCGCTTGCGGCAGCATCACATAATATCCCGAGACCAGCTTGATGCGAGCCGATTGCGACTCAGGATCTTCCGCCGCCGCCTGACTTGCAACAGATAACTGCAGCGGGCTATTCATGACAAAGCGGGTCCGTTCTTCCCAGTAGCTGTATACTTCGCTGAAAGTTTGGATCGCGGGCACGCTGATGGCCGGCAAACTGAGGACCGGCGCAGCCATTTTCGTGTACTTCAAAAGCGCGCCGAAAAACGCCTGCATCTTCGTGTTGTTCCGCGTTACATTCACCGAAATTTTGCCGAGCCCCTTCGGCAGAACGATCTGATCCGTTCCGGTCGTGGAGCTACCGGACTTGAAACCAAGCTGATCGAGCGATGGAATAACTCCGACTTTGTCCGGCATCAACGCGACCATCGCGCTCCAGGCGAGCGGGCTGAGAACTTCGATAATCGGCTTCATCTGCACGCAATCCAGCCGGAACTGGGACGCCGTCACATCGCCCGAAGCCGGCCGGTATTGGCCCAGGGACGCGCT
>JAJPJN010000154.1 GCA_021324185.1 Terriglobia bacterium
CTACTGAAGGCCAAATCCGTAATGTTGCAGCGGAATTCGAGCAATTTCGCGACGCCCTCGTGCAGGTCCTTAGTATCACGCCACGTCCGCCCACAATTTCCACAACGGTGGTCGTTTTCAAGAACGACGAGAGCTTTCGTCCTTTTGGTAAGTCGGACTTCTTGCAGGTTTCGGAGGACATCAATTATATGGCTGTGGTCGCCGGTTCTCCGATTCCGCGACAGCTGTATCAGCAGTACGCACATGAGTTGCTGCGCGATTTGCCGGGCCCTGTGCCCGACACGAACACGTTAATGGCGGATGTGGAGCGTTCGCAAAGTCGAGCAATCCCGCTGAAGAATTCAATCGATAAGAGTATCAAAGCGCGCGCTCTCAGTGATGCCGAAGCCGAGTTTTATTCCGGAGACCTTCTGCTCCACAGCGGCAATATCAATGAGGCGGGAACGCACCTGCAGCAAGCCATAAAGCTGGATCCCAAGCTGGCCGCCGCGCACGCTGCTATGGGCATGCTCTATTTTCGCGAGGACCGCTTCCAGGAAGCGCTCGACAGCCTCAAGCGATCCATCGAGTTGGACCCGAAGAACTATTTGTCTGAGTACTACTACGCCTACGTTCTGGACAAGGACAGCACGATTCCGCTCGACGATCTGGATGCCAAGCGAGGCGCCTTGGGAAAAGCAATCGAGTTGATGCCGCAATATGCTCCCGCCTACGAACTGCTGGCGTACATCAACCTCGCGGCAGATGTCGATTACGATAAGACAGTTGAGCTTCTGCGCGATGCCGAAAAAAACGCTTCTTCCAATCCACACATTCGGCTGTTATACGCACAAGCTTTGGTCAAGAAAAGGGATCTGGATGACGCCGACAAGATACTGCAATTGATGGCGGCGGATACGAGGCTCGATGCTTCGACCAAAGACGGAGTGCAAAATCTTCTGGACTTGATCAGCCGCATGCGTAAAGCGGACGCAGCGGCCCCCGTTCCGGTTGAGCCGGAGCCGCAGCCCCAACCCCAACCCCTACCGCAAACCATGCCATCTCCAACTGCGGCGACCCCCCGGCCCAAGAGCGGTGAACTGATCGCGGTAAATCCTCAAAAACCAAAGCCAGAAGGTCCGCAGGTCAAAGGAATGCTGACGCTGGTTGACTGCCGAGCCGGGTTAACTCTCACCGTCAAGAGCGGCAGCGATACCCTCGTTTTGCACAGCAATACCCCAGATAAGATTCAATTTGTGAGTTATGTCGCGTCTGTCAGCACGTCGATTTCATGCGGCCCGACGCCGGGGGCAGGCATTCCCGTCGTGATTACTTATCGTCCCACGCCTGGCGCCAGTTCGGCAGGAGAACCGCTGGTCGTCGAGTTTATAGAGAAGTGAGCCCTAGCGAAGGTTGGCGGTCGGCAGATAGGCCTCCTCATAGAAACGGATACATGCAACCAGTAAGGCGAGGATCAGCGGCCCCAGCAGCATGCCGATGAAGCCGAAGATTTTCAATCCGCCGAGAACCCCAATCAGAATCAATAACGGATGGACTTTCGTGCGACCGCTGACGAGACGCGGACGGATCACGTTGTCGACGTTAATAACCAGAATCGAACCGTAGATCAGCAGTCCAACTCCGCTTACGGTATTTCCATCGAGAATTTGGCCGACGGCGGCAGGAACCCAGATAATCGGTGTGCCGAGCACTGGCAGGAACGCCATAATCGTCATGATCGCTCCCCAGAACAACCAGTTCGAGATACCAAAGATCAACAGTCCGATGGAGCCGAGCGTTCCCTGAATCAAAGCGGTCATGACCTGACCGTACAGCACTGCTTGAGTAATGGTGCGCAATTCGTAAAACAGGGACTGCTTCAGGCCGGCGTCCAGAGGCAGCAGGGCCCTGACGCGTGCGATAAACACTTCTCCCTCCCGGAAGCCATAAAACATTACGAAAAACATAATGACTATGCCGAGCGCTACTTCGGTAATCGAGCCGAGGATGTCCGGAGCCAATCCCGCGATGGAGCGGCGTAATTGGTCGATTCCAGATGTCAACATTGCCTGAAAATCGACCCGGTTCCCCGTCAGGCCGCTCAGGTAATCGGCGGCGCGCTGCAGGGTCTCTTCTTGAAAACTGGTATAGGCACCCGAAACCTGCTGAACCAATTCGGATACGAGAAAGAATGCAGGCAACACCATTAGCAGCAGCGCGATCAGAATGGCAATCGAGGAACTAATGCTCGGCCGCCGGATGCGGCGATTGATCGCATTGTAAACAGGAAAGAGCGCATACGTCAGAATCGCTGCCAGCACGATATAGGTGAGGAACGGCTGAACGATAATGATGGCAGCCAGCGCGACAACTGCAAAAAAAACGACGAAAAAGATCCTTTGCTGGCGCATTCAGTGCAGTGCTCCGTAAGCCGCGTGCGCGCCGTAAACCGCCATCACGTATCGTTTAGTTTCGTTGAAGCCGATATCTGCGACAAAAAAATCATCGTCACCGTCCGCAAACTTGCTTTTCCATCGCCGCGCGTTATCGCTGCCGCCGTTGTAGGCGGCCAGGGCGAGCAGCGGATCTTTCAGCTCATTCAACAAGGATGCAAAGTAATGGGCGCCGAGCGGGATATTCACGTTGGGATCGTAAAGCTGATTCAGTGACAACTCCTGGATCCCGATGGCGGCGCCTTCTGCCGCAGCCGTCTCCGGAATAAACTGCATGAGTCCTCGTGCCGAGGCTCCCGAGCGGGCGTGCGGGTTGTACTTGCTCTCCTGCCAGATGATGGCGCGCAGCCAGAGGGGATCGATCTTGTACTTCGCTGCTTGCGTGCAGATCAGACTGTGAAATCCGCTCGGGTACATCAACCGAAGCGTCATCGTATCGGCCTTGGACATGTGGTCCGCGTACGCAATCGAACGGTGATATCTTCCGGCGACGTAAGCAAGTTCTGCCGCTGTCTTGTATTCCGCCCGTGGCGTGTGGCTATCCATCAGTTCGGAAGCCTCGTCCCACAGGTGCAAAAACATCAATTCACGGATGGCGGTCGATGCGTTATCCAAACTGGAACGAATCGGATGACGTTGCTCTATGACGTCCGCGTAGGCAGCGGACGACGTTGGATCCGATTCTGTGTCACACCCAGCCATACTCGGGGGCTTTATTGCCGCGTCAGATCCGTGAAGCTGAACCGAAGCACGGGATCCATAGTAGCTGTAAGGTTCTTCACTCAATTCCTGCCAGATCGCCCTGGCTGCTGTGGCTCGTCCCGCCTTCGCCAGCGAGAGCGCTTCGAAGTACCGGGCTTCTTCTTTAGTGGTACTCCCCGGCGCTGAACGCACTCTGCCGATCGCCAGTTGATGAAACAACTGAGCCGCAGCCGTGTAGCGCTTTTGGATGAACAGGACTTTCGCCTTACTAAACAGGAACACCTGTCGGCTTGCCGGCGACAACCGGCGGTTCAGCAGCGCGCGATCGCACCACGTGAGTGCCGACTGGTATTGTCCGAGAACGCGATAGACGTCGATGAGGTTGCGAATCGCACCGTCATCGGCCGCACGGCCGTATTTCGACAGCTGTTTGAGATAAGCCTGTTCGGCATTTTTATACTCACCAAGCCGCCAATAGCAGCTGGCGATCTGATATTCCGAATCTTTTTCCCAATCGGTTCCGGCGTAATCCTTGGCAATAGTTCGATAGGTTTCCAACGCTGCCCGGAAATCCTCTCGCAGAAATTGAATGCGAGCGATTTGATAGCGGCTGTCCGCAGCGGCTGCCGGGTCGCGCCTGGTTTCCTGATAGAGCGGCAATGCGTAGTCGAACTGCCGATGGGTAACGAAAGTGTCGGCAATTTCGATCTTGTCGTGTGTAGAAGACGCTACGGCTGCCAGCAAATGCGCGCTTTGCAGTCCAATATCGTCATCCTTGCGTTCATGGACGAGAGCCCAAAGTGCCGGTTTGTCATCCACAATGCGGGCGTGCTCGAAGCGTGCTTCACGCGTCGCAATGGACGCATAGATCTTCAACGCCAGATCGGTCGACGACAGGGCGGCGATCTGCATCTTAAGATCCGGCGTGAAGTCGGACGGCAG
>JAJPJN010000016.1 GCA_021324185.1 Terriglobia bacterium
AAGCTATTTTGGCGACAAACCGGTCGTGCTCGAAATGGTTTATTTCACTTGCCCCAGCTTGTGCCCCATGAGCATGCATGAATCGGTGGTTGCGCTGAAGCGCCTTTCACTCATCCCGGGGCTGGATTACAACGTGGTGATTGTGAGTTTTGATCCGAACGACACACCCGCCGTCGCAGTAGAAAAGAAAGCAGCGTACGAAAAAGAGTTCGGGCGCGCCGGATTCAATTCGGGTTTTCACTTTTTAACCGGCAATCAGGACGCGGTAGCGAAGCTGGCATCCGCCATCGGCTTCGGGTACCGCTACGACAGCGCTACGAAACAGTTCATTCACGCGGCCGGCATCATGGTCGCGACACCCGGCGGCAGAATGTCCCGCTACTTCTATGGGGTGGATTATTCGCCGACCGACCTCCGGATGGCTCTCAACGACGCCGGAAAGCACAAGATCTCATCGCCGGTCGATTACGTGCTGCAATTCTGCTTTCACTATGATGCGGCGCAGGGCAAATACACCCTAGCAATTCTCAACATTTTGAAGCTCGCCGGCTGTCTGACTGTTGTCGGACTGGCGGCTCTCATTTTCTTCCTCATGCGACAAAGCAAGACACCACGGCAGCCCGATTCCGGTCAAGCCAAGTGGAAAGAGGTCCGGCATGTTGGCTAGCATGCGCATTCTGGCCGATTTGCCGCTGTTTCCCGTCGCGGCATCAGAACAGGCAGGCAGCATCGACGCGCTGTACTGGTTCATTACTGCCATTTCGATTCTGATGACCGTCATCATCTTTCTCGGACTTGGCATATTTGCCTGGAAGTATCACAACAAGCGGCATCCGCACGCAACACAGATCGAAGGCTCAACCAAGCTGGAACTGACCTGGTCGATACTGCCGTTTCTGATCATGCTGATTATGTTCGGCTGGGGCGCGGACCTTTACTACAAAGCGCAGACCCCGCCGAAAGATGCCATGGAGATCTTCGTCACCGGCAAACAGTGGATGTGGAAAATACAGTATCCGGACGGCACGCGCGAAATCAACGCACTGCATGTCCCCGTCGGCCAGCCGGTCAAGCTGACGATGGCATCGGAAGATGTCATCCACAGTTTTTCGATTCCTGCTTTCCGCGTGCGGCACGATGTTATGCCCGGCCACTACAATACGCTGTGGTTTACGGCCACGAAGCCGGGCCATTATCACCTGTTTTGCACCGAGTATTGCGGCGATCAGCATGCCGGAATGATCGGCTGGGTAGACGTTCTGGAACCGCGCGAATATGCCAATTGGGCGAGCGGCGGCGCTTCGCAAGGCAGCCTGGCGGAGCAAGGTCAAAAGCTATTCGAGCAGAACGGCTGCGCTACCTGTCACTTGCTCGATCAGCAGGGGCGCTGCCCTATTCTGCGCGGGCTATATAACAAACCGGTGCAGCTTGCTGATGGCCGCACCGTCATCGCAGACGACGCATACATCCGGGAATCGATTCTCGATCCTAACGCAAAGATCGTGGCAGGTTTTCAACCCAATGTTATGCCGAATTTCAAGGGTCAAATCAGCGAGGAGAATGTGATTCAGCTCATTGCGTATATCAAATCTCTTTCGCCCAGCACACCTGCCTCTCAACAAGGCTCGCAACAGCCCCCAGTAGTCATCGCGCCGAAAGCAGGCGCCGCCGCGAAGCCCGGAGGAGCGGCGCAACACTAGAACCGGTCGATATAAGTAAAGAAGAAAGACTATGGCAACTCTCGCACAAAGGTCTCCCGAGGTTGAAGCAGAGGAAGTTAATTACCTGAACGTAGAGCACGGCTGGAAAAGCTGGCTGCTTACGACGGATCACAAGCGCATCGCCGTCCTTTACATCATCTCCATCACGCTGATGTTCTTTGTCGGCGGCCTGATGGCGGTGCTGTTCCGCATCAACCTCCTGGTTCCAGAAGGCCTGTTCTCGGCCGAAACGTATAACCGCCTGTTCTCTATGCACGGCATCATCATGGTGTTTTTCTTCCTGGTGCCGTCCATTCCCGCAACGCTCGCGAATTTTCTCATCCCCATCATGGTGGGAGCGAAAGACCTCGCCTTCCCGCGAATTAACCTTCTGAGCTGGTATCTTTACATCGCGGGCGCGCTGCTGGCGATTTATGCAGTCGTACGCGGGGGTGTCGATACAGGCTGGACGTTCTATGCTCCATTCAGCACCACCTACTCGAATTCCTATGTTCTGGCAGCTGCTTTTGGAGTCTTCACAGCCGGCTTCTCTTCCATCCTCACCGGTCTGAACTTCATCGTCACGGTTCACAAGATGCGCGCTCCCGGCATGACCTGGTCGCGCCTGCCTCTGTTCGTCTGGTCAAACTACGCCACTGGTTTGATTCAGGTATTAGGAACACCGGTACTCGCCATCACTTTGCTGCTGCTCGCCTTTGAGCGCATCGCTCACGTGGGAATTTTCGATCCGAACATCGGCGGCGATCCGATTCTCTTCCAGCACCTGTTCTGGTTCTACTCGCATCCCGCCGTCTACATCATGATTCTGCCCGGCATGGGGGTTATCAGCGAAATTGTTTCCTGCTTTTCACGCAAGCGGATTTTCGGCTACAACTTCGTCGCGTTTTCAAGCATGGCTATCGCGGTGCTGAGCTTCGTTGTTTGGGGCCATCACATGTTCATCACCGGTGAAAGCATGTACACGGGCCTGGCGTTCTCGATCCTCAGCTTCATGGTTGCCGTTCCTTCCGCAATCAAAGTGTTCAACTGGACCGCAACGATGTATAAAGGCTCGGTCTCTTTCGATACCCCGATGCTCTATGCGTTCGGATTCATAGGCCTGTTCACGATCGGCGGTCTGACCGGGTTGCACCTGGCGACGCTTGGAACGGATATCGCCACCCACGGCACGTATTTTGTGGTGGCGCATTTCCACTACGTCATGGTGGGCGGCATGGTGATGGCATTCATGGGCGGCATGCATTTCTGGTGGCCGAAGATCACCGGACGTATGTACCCGGAAGCCTGGTCGAAATTTGCGGCTTTGATCGTGTTCATCGGTTTCAACCTCACGTTCTTTCCGCAATTCATTCTGGGTTACCTCGGCATGCCGCGCCGTTATCACGCTTATCCGCCCGAATTCCAGGCGCTGAACGTACTGTCGAGCGCAGGCGCATCTATTCTTGGAATCGGGTATGTGATTCCAATGGTGTACTTCATCTGGTCGCTGAAGAACGGCCCGAGGGCGGGCAAGAATCCCTGGGGCGCGGCGGGCCTTGAATGGCAAATCCAGTCGCCGCCCACTACATTCAACTTCGATGAAACGCCTGTTGTCACGGAAGAGGCGTACAACTACGGTCCTCTGGAGGAAATCGTTGGCTGAAACTGTCGTTCCGGCGGGGACAGAACCCGCAGTAGAAGAAGTACATCTCCGTCACCACTTCGCCACCCCGGCGCAGCAGATGGATGCTGCCACGCTGGGCATGTGGACCTTCCTGATTACGGAAGTCCTGTTCTTCGGTGGGATGTTCGCAAGCTACGCGGTCTACCGCAACATGTACCTGGATGCGTTCGCGAGCACCAGCCAGTACATGAACGTGGTGCTCGGCGGCACCAATACGGCCGTCCTGATCTGCAGCAGCTTGACCATGGTCTTAGCAGTTCGCGCAGCGCAATTGAGCAACCGGCGGCACCTGATTCTGTTCTTAATTCTGACCATGATCTTCGGCGTGGCCTTCCTTGTGATCAAGGGCTTTGAATATCACGCCAAATGGGTGGAAGGCCTTGTTCCCGGCCTGCACTGGAGCGGGTACACCGAGCATCCTGAGTTTGCCTATCACGCGCAGATTCTGTTCTTCCTTTATTTCTGCATGACCGGCATGCACGCTCTGCACATGGTGGTCGGGATCGGATTGTTGACATTTCTTTTGGTTCAGGCATATCGCCGCGTTTTCAACGCCAACTATTTCGCTCCGGTTGAGATGATCGGCCTGTACTGGCACTTCGTCGATATCGTCTGGATTTTCCTGTTTCCGCTGCTTTATCTGATCGGGCATAGAAGATGACAACGCACTCGCATATTCCAAGAGTCAGAACGCTCGTTCTCGTTTGGTTGGCGCTCATCTGCGCAACCGGTATGACCACCGGAGTCTCTTACGTCGAATTGGGATGGATGAACATCGTGGTCGCCCTGCTGATCGCCGTGGTGAAGGCATCTCTGGTGGCGTGGATCTTCATGGGAGTCCGCTACACCACCAGCCTGACCAAACTCTTCGTCGTCGCCGGTCTGCTGTGGCTGGGCATCATGATCCTGCTAACCTTCAGCGATTACCACACGCGCTCCTGGATGTACCAACCGCAGCCTTGGTCGCACGGGCCCGGCAACGGTCCGGCCACGAAGTAACATGGTCGGGATCGCCTAGTCCGTTTTTGTACCAGCCTTCGGCGCTCGAAACCGGCTGGTCTCGCGCGGGTCTCACAAAGGAATAGGAGTGGAGAATGGCTGAGACCAGTGCCGACGTAATCAAACGCTATCTGGAAGACGCGATTGCGGCGGAAAAGAGCTTTGAGACTCAATTGCAGAGCTTTGCAAAAGAAGGTGATGACGAAGCGGCTAAAGCGGCTTTTCATCAGCACGCAATCGAAACCAGGCAGCAATACGAACGGCTTACGGCGCGTCTTGAAGGACTAGGCGGGAGTACGTCGGCGGCGAAGAGTTTCCTCGCGCATATCTTCGGGATGAGCCCCAAGGCGGCGCAGATCGGCCATGAAGCCGCAGAGCGCACAACCCAGAACCTGATGATGGCGTACGCCGTCGAGAACAGCGAGATCGCCATGTACGAAGCTCTGATCACCGTGGCCGAGGCGGCCGGCGACACGGAAACCGCTGCTTTGGCCCGCGACATTCAAGCCCAGGAGAAGCGAACGGCGGAAAAGGTTTGGAGTCTTCTGCCAGGCGCGGCGGTTCGCGCCTACCGCCGCCTCTCGACACAGGGTGGCGCAACTGCAGCAGGCACGGTCTGATTTTTAAGTTGTCAAAAACCTCTGGACCGGTAAGCCGCGCCGCTCAACAACTCGTCTAAAGCGGGCGATGGACAGCTTTCCTCCCGTTACAGTAGCAACGGGAGAAGTAGCGAGAATTAATGTTGCGAATGTGGCCAGCGCCTCATCCAGCGGCACTGCTGCATCCTGCTGGGGAACCGTTACATTTTATAACTCCAGTGGTTCTTATAACTCCAGTGGTTCGGCGATAACCACGGCCACGTCTTTCACGCTTGCTTCCAACGCCATTGAGACCGTCAGTCTTCCTGCCGCAACCACAAGCGAAGCTGTGCTTGGGGTTATCACACTGACCGAATCCAGCTCCACGCCTTGTGCGCTGCAAAGCTCCCTGGAGATAATGAACACGAGCGGTGTGCCGCGTCTCGTGCTTCCCGCCGGTGGACCCGGTGGACCGGATGGATTTGCGGGTCCCGGCGGGCGATAGTTCTTCCTGCATTCCCTGAGAGGCTCGAAACTGAATAGGTTTTGAGCCTATTCTTTAAATCGAATGGATTACGCAGCCAGCCCTACTCTGATTGGCGCTTTGCTCGCCTGTACCATATCTTCTGGACAACACGGACCTCCGCCGGGTGGATGCTGCGGCCCACCGCATGCACCCGGTCCCCGTCCGGGAGGCGGGCCTCCCATGGCGGACAGTCGCCACCTGCCCGGCGCGTTTGGATACGGTCCACCCGGAAAATGGTGGAATGACGCAGATATAGTGCAGCGCCTAGGCCTCACGGCCGAACAGCAACAAAAGATTGAGAGCCTTTTTCAACAGAGCCGGCTGAAATTAATTGATCTGAGCGCCGCGCTGGAGAAGCAGGAAGCGATTCTCGATCCCCTGATCGAAGCCGACCATCCGGATGAGCCGAAAATCCTGAGCCAAATTGATCGCGTTGCTCAGGCACGCGCCGAATTAGAAAAGGCGAACGCACGTTTCTTGCTGGGCATTCGAAACGTACTCACTCCCGATCAATGGCATAAGCTTAAAACCGAGTCCGAAGCCCCAAATCACAGCCGCCCTCCTCGCTTCTGACAACAGTAGACGACTCGCGAATTACGGTGTCTTCACTACGTCGCCGACTTTGGGTTGCCCTGCCCCGGTAAACGTGCCGACGGCGGAGTTTTCGTCTACCGACGTAATCTGAAGCTGGCCGATGGTGTCTTCAATGTTCCGCAGAGGTTTGCCTGTGACCGGATCTTTGACCACTTTAGTCACGCGCGTCACGGCCAGGTGGTCGCCCACTTTCAATCCGCTTTTGCTGCCCACGTTGATAATAAGCGTGTTGCCCGTTGCATCAGCCACCACTCCATTGATCTGAACCGTAGTATGGGGCAAACTGGCGGCCTTGGCATCGAGATTGGAGCCAAGCTGCGTAACGGCCTGTTTCACCGCTTCGCCAATGATCGTCTGGCCGAAATTGGAGCTACCCATATCGACGCTGCCGCCTCCGGCTCCGCCCCAGGAACCGCCTCCGCCCAGCAAGTCGGTTCCAGAGCGCTGCGATTCACCGTGGCCCTGCACAGACGCAAGAATTTCGGCGGTATTGACGTCGATCAGACGAGCAGTGATCTCCACTACCGCTTTCGCTTTTTTGGTCCCCACGCCGCCGACTCCGTACTTAGCGCCCCAATGGCTCAAAGCGCCGCCGGCAATATTCTTGTTCTGATCGTCCCGCCCAAACTGGGTGATATCGCCAGTGATGATGGCGTCGACGCCGAGAATACGGCCGATCTTAGCAGCGGTATTGGCGTCCGCCCGGTCGCTATTTGAAAAATTCTGTTCCTTCAGAATCTTGTCGAGGGCATTCCGTTCAATCACACGGTACGTGCCATCGTTCACTAACTGGTTCACCAGCATGTCTGATATGCCTTTGCCGATGTCCTGATTCGTTCCGAACACCGCTTGCACACTGGTCATGACGGTACCGTAGTTGAAATCCAAAACAGCGACTTTGCGCTTCTCCGATTGTTGCCCCAGAAGAACTGACGTGGAAAGCGCCGCGGCAAACAAGGCGACAAACATTTTCATTTTTTGGTCTTACCTCCCAAATTTGGCTTCGAGTACAGATAATTGCTTTTCGGCGTTGTCCATATTCCGCCGTGCTGCGGCGAGATCGTTACTCTGAGCAGCTCTGTCGGCGGCTTGC
Source organism: Terriglobia bacterium (assembly GCA_021324185.1). Lineage (GTDB taxonomy): Bacteria > Acidobacteriota > Terriglobia > Bryobacterales > Bryobacteraceae > Bog-105. The sequence goes on from JAJPJN010000016.1 coordinate 7,175, forward strand.
AAATACTGATCTAAGCGGCTGGCCGCACCGGCAATTTCCGGGCTGACGTTCAGGCCTTCGGCTGCCTGCTGGCGGCGCAGATTGTCTACGCTCCCCCTGATCGCATCGGCGCGAGCGTGTAATTGCATGAGGCTCTCCTGCACTTTCCCGATCTCCTCCTGCGAGGGGCCGGGCGGCGCTGCCGGAACCTGTGTGGCAGGCGGTTGCGTGGCTGGAACCGGAGTAGGAGCAGGGGTGTAAGCAGGTTGAGAACTTGGCGGCTCAGATTGGCGCACCACAGTTTTCGGCTGCATATCTTGAACCGTCCGATTCACTTTATTAACCGGTTTATTCTCGGTAACGGGTTTGTTTTCGCTTTGCACGCCAGAAGCCACAGGAGTGGCGGCAGGCACCGGCGTCGTCACAGGAGCCGAACTGGGCATTACCGGAATTTGATTATTCGCCTTCTCCACCTGATGCGGAACAGTTGCCGAGGCGGCCGGGCCCTTCGAAAAATGGGGAAGCACAATAGCAAACCCAATCAACGCCAGCACGCAGATAACCGCGCCCACGGCTATCCACAGCCAGCGGTGGCTTCCACGAGGCGCAGCGGCGGCATTGGCGCCCGGGGGCGCGGCGGTAGGGGCGGCTGCACTGATTGCCGGCTGCGGCGCTTTCAAGCTCTCTAATGCCTTGCGAAATGCCTCGGCTGATTGGAACCTTCGCATCGGCTCCTTTTCGAGCGCCGTCATGATGATGTCGTTGAGCGGCTTGGGCAGCGCCGGATTGAGTTCCAATGGCGGCTGCGGCGTGCTATTTAACTGTGCTTCGAGAACAGCATAGGTGCTTTCGGATTCGAACGGCCTGCGGCCTGCGGTTAGCTCATAGAGCACCACGCCCAACGAGTAGAGATCGGAACGCGCATCCACGCTGGTTCCGCGAACCTGCTCGGGAGACATGTAGAGCATCGATCCCATCGTGGTGCCCGCGCGCGTATGCATCGTGTCGGTATTGGATTTGGCGATGCCGAAGTCCATCAGCTTCACGACGCCGTGCGGCGTAATCATGATGTTTGAAGGCTTAATGTCGCGGTGAACTACGCCGTGCTCGTGCGCGTAGCCTAGTGCCGCGAGTGTCTGAGTCACGTAACTCAGCACTTCACTTAGCGGGATGCGCCCTTGTTTGGCGCGCTCGGAAAGCGTGAAGCCGTCCACGAACTCCATAATCATGACGAGGTGGTTGTCCACCTTAAAAGCAGTGTGGAGCTTCGCGATGTTCTGATGATCGAGCCGGGCCAGCGTGCGAATTTCACCGGCAAAGCGGTCTCCCAAACCGGACTCGCCTTCGAAGTCGGCGAGCAAAACCTTCATCGCCTCGATGCGGTTGGAGATGACGTTGCGGACGCGATATACGCGTCCCATCCCGCCCTTTCCTAAAACGTCCAGAATTTCGTAGTCGCTAACGCGTTGCCCAGGTTCGAAAGGAATGAGCACCTCCCCAGGTTCTTGAGCACATGATACGCCAAACTAAAATGGTTAGGCTATTGAATTTAAACTTTCTGAGGGGAGCACTACATGAGCGGGGTAAGGGTACTGGTAGGCACACATAAAGGCGCATTCATTCTCAATTCGGACGGCAAACGCGAGAAATGGGATGTCAGCGGGCCATTTTTCGGCGGTTGGGACATCTATCACATGAAGGGGTCGCCGGCAGACCCCAATCGTCTCTATGCCTCGCAATCGACCGGCTGGTTCGGCCAGATGGTGCAGCGATCGAACGATGGGGGCAAAACCTGGGAGACGGTTGGAAACAAGTTTGCTTACGATAGTGAAACCGGCACACACAAGTGGTACGACGGCACGCCGCATCCCTGGGAGTTCAAACGCGTCTGGCACTTCGAGCCCTCGCTTGATGATCCGGATACCGTGTATGCAGGCGTAGAGGACGCGGCGTTTTTCCGTTCGGCGGATGGCGGCCAGAACTGGCAGGAGATGCCGGGCTTACGGCGGCATGGCACCGGATCGTCGTGGCAGCCCGGCGCGGGCGGCCTCTGCCTGCACACAATCATTCTCGATCCAAGCGACAAGAATCGCATGTTCATCGCCATTTCCGCTGCCGGCGCGTTCCGGACGGACGATGGCGCCAAGACATGGAAGCCGATCAATCGCGGGCTGCGCTCAAACTATATTCCGGAACAAACGGCCGAAGTCGGTCATTGCGTGCATCATATTGCGAAGCATCGCTCGCGGCCAAACACGTTGTTCATGCAGAAGCACTGGGACGTGATGCGTACCGATAACGCCGGCGATTCCTGGGAAGAGGTCAGCGGCAACCTGCCTACGGACTTCGGTTTCGTCATCGACGTCCACGCGCACGAACCCGAGACGATCTACGTCGTGCCGATCAAAAGCGATTCCGAGCACTATCCCATTGACGGAAAGCTACAGGTCTTCCGCAGCCGCACGGGCGGAAACGAATGGGAACCGCTGACAAAAGGCTTGCCCCAAAAGGACTGCTACGTCAATGTTCTGCGCGACGCGATGGCGGTGGACTCGCTCGATTCCTGCGGCATTTACTTCGGCACCACCGGCGGACAAGTCTTCGCCTCCGCTGATGCGGGAGACAGTTGGACGCCTATTGTCAACAATCTTCCTGCCGTGCTGTCGGTTGAAGTGCAAACGATGGCATGATTCGTGTTGTACTGCCCGCGCATCTGCGCACACTGGCGCGCGTTCAGGGAGAAGTGCAACTGGCCGTACCCGCCGAAGTGACCATCGATTCCGTGCTGGACGCCTTGGAAGCACAATACCCGGTGTTAAGCGGCGCGGTGCGCGACCACATCACGAAAAAGCGCCGGCCCTTCGTACGGTTTTTCGCCTGTGAACAGGACCTTTCGCTCGACCCGACGAATCTTCCCTTACCGGAACCGGTGGTCAAAGGCTCCGAGCCGTTGCTTATTGTGGGTGCGATTGCGGGCGGGTAGCTATTTTCTGATGCAGTAGTTTGTCTGAGTCCAGGTAAAGCTGAATGGCCTGCGAGGTGGGGGCGCGGTCGGCGCTTTCTATTGCCTCAAGCGCGGCGGTGAAATTCGCTTCCAACCTCTCAAGCGCTTTGTCCTGCGATTTGTGCATTGCCTGCCGCGTTGCAATCAAATCATCAAATGCGCGCTTGGCCCAACGAAATTGGATGACCAGGTCGGGCTGCGTCACACGGGCGCGCGGGTCCATATGCACTTCGAAGGTGGCGGTAAGAGGTTGGCCGTTTACCATCAGCTTCGCTTTGTACGTGCCCGGAACAACCAGCGGGCCAATCCATGTGTCTATGCCCGTTCCTTCGGGATCGTCAACTGTTATTTCGCGCGGGTCGCCATAACGCAAATCCCAGACGAAGCGGTGCATCCCGGCTGCGGTGCTCAGCGCTTCCGGTTTAGGAAGCCAGCGCGGCGCGATGGCGGGAGTTTTGGGCTCAGGCAGCGGCTGATCGTTGCTGGAGTAGTGGCGGACGAGTTGGCCATTGGCGTCCAGAATGTCGAGAGCCATTTCGCCCGTTATCGTCTCAGGCAGATAGTAATCGATATAAGCTCCTTCGGGAGGGTTGCTCGCCTGCGGCTCTTCGGGTGGGATCGGCGTTTCGAGAAAAAGATCGTGCTTGACACGATAGGCGCGCGCCGGCTTGTAAAGGACAGCGCCGCTGTTATCCGGCTGAGCAGCAATTTCGCGCAATGGCGCAATATCGTCCAAGATCCAAAATGCACGACCGTGCGTGCCGGCAATCAGATCGTTGCCATGGACGGCGAGGTCGCGCACGGAGGTGACGGGCAAATTCAGTTGCAGCGATTGCCAGTGATCGCCATCATCGAATGAGATATAGACGCCTAAGTCCGTGCCGGCATAGAGAAGGCCTCGGCGCTTTGGATCTTCGCGAATGCAATGAGCAAAGGAATTTTCGGCGATGCCGGTCGTGACCGGCTGCCAGGTTCTGCCGTAATCGCGAGTGCGGAACAGATACGGGTGCTGATCGTCCAGGCGATGGCGATCAACGGCAGCATACGCTTCGGCAGCATCAAAATGCGACGCTTCGATCAGGCTGATTTTGCTCCAGGCGGAAAGCCCCGGAGGCGTTACGTTCATCCAGCTCTTGCCGGCATCGCGCGTCAGATGAATAAGGCCTGTATCGCTGCCGGCCCAGATTTCGGCAGCATTGAGAGGCGCTGGCGCAATGGTATACACAACACCATAGCCGCGTTCTTTCGCGTTCTCAACCGTAACGGGCTCGCCTGCGGATTGTGCGTTCTTCACGGCGCCTGTCAGATCCGGGCTTATGGTTTGCCAGTGCATGCCGCCATCCAGGGTTCGCATGACGTACTGCGTGCCGAAGTACAGCGCATTTGGCTGTGCGGGAGAAAACACCACAACCGGCGTCCATGGATCGCGGTACTTCTGTTCCGAAATGGGCGCGCCGAAGACGGCGGGAGCGGCAGAAGGCGCGATGTTCTGGCTCTGCATCAGCTTGCGATCGAAGCGCACCAATGTGCCGTAAGTTCCCGAAATATAGAAGATGCCCTCGTTTTTCGAATCGGGCGCAATATAACCGCTTTCGCTGCCTCCTACTGTGAAGAAATCGCGCGCATCAATTCGAGCATGGTCGGTGCGGCTTGCAATGGCCGCCGTTCCGCTATCCTGCTGCGCGCCGTATACGTGATACGGAAACTCGTTGTCTGTCGTCACGTGATAGAACTGTCCGGTCGGCTGGTTGTACCAAGTGCTCCAGGTCGCGCCGCCATCCAGGCTAATGGTCGCGCCTTGATCGGTTCCGAGTACCATATGGCGCGAATCGGCAGGATCGATCCAGACCTGATGGTAATCATCGCCTCCGGGCGCGCCGCGTACAATCGTGAGGTCCTTACCTCCATTGGTCAGCTTGTAGAACGCGACATTCGGGACGTAAACGACATCAGGGTCGTTGGGATCAATAGTGATGGAACTGAAATACCACCCGCGTCCGGTGAGGCGAGCATCTTTGTTGACGAGCATCCAGGAACCGCCACCATCGTCGCTGCGATAGAGGCCGCCTTGCTTGGCATCAATCAGGGCGTAGACACGTTGTGCATCGGGCGAAATGGCAACGCCAACACGCCCCCATTGACCATCGGGCAATCCGTGACTTTTTAATTCGATCCAGCTTTTGCCGCCATCGCGTGATTGAAACAAGCCGCTACCCGGGCCTTCTAAAGGACCGTACGCGCTCCACGGCGGCCGGTGCGCATTCCACATCGCGGCGAAGACGATATGCGGTTCGCGCGTTGCAATGGCGAGATCGGCGGCGCCAATTTCCGGCCCGCGGTAGAGCACTTTTTCCCAAGTCTCGCCACCGTCGGTAGAACGAAAGATGCCGCGTTCAGCATTGGCGGCGTAGGCGTGACCGAGTGCGGCAACCAACAGGATGCCCGGATTCTGCGGATCAACGGCGATGCGGCTGATCTGGCGAGTGTCTTTCAGCCCGGCTGAGCGCCACGTTTTTCCGCCATCAGTCGATTTGTAAACGCCGCTGCCGCTTGCAAGATCGGACCGGATATCGGATTCACCAGTCCCGGCATAAATCACATTCGGATCAGACGGAGCCACAGCAAGCGCCCCTATGGAAGCAACGGGCTGGCCATCGAAGATGGGCGTCCAAACCGTTCCCGCATCTTGCGTCTTCCAGATGCCGCCATCCACCGCGCCGAAGTAGAACAGTGTCCCCCGGCCAGATACGCCGGCCACTGCAACTGCGCGCCCGCCCCGGAAAGGCCCTATCAGACGCCAGCTAAGTCCGTTGAAGCGTTGAGGCGAAATCACCTGTCCGTGGAGCGCGAAGCAGAGAATTGCAGCGAAGATGCCGCAGCATAGCGATTTCATGAACTTCAACGATAACCCAAGCATCCTCGCTGGATTGCTACGATGGCGGTTGAGGATGCCTGCTCAGCCGTTCGCGCTTGCCCCCGTATCCGAAGCAGTGACTCGGGATATACGAGTGGAGGTTTTGTCGCGCTACTCGGCCGAAAATTCGGGACCGGGAGAGTGGGTTTTCGAGTACATCATCCGCATCACGAACCTCGGGCACGAAACGGTTCAGCTCGTCACGCGGCACTGGATTATCACGGACGCGCTGGAGCGCACGCGCGAAGTCAAAGGTCCTGGGGTTGTTGGGAAACAGCCTGTACTGGCGCCCGGAGAATCGTTTCAGTACTCTTCCTGGTGCCCTCTTAAAACGCCAACAGGCATGATGCACGGCACCTATCAAATGGCCACGGCGGACGGCAGCACATTCGATATAGAAATTGCACCGTTCGCGTTGAAGGCGCCGTATATGAAGCAGTAGCCCAGCCGCTAGGCATTCGGCCAGACCTGGAAAATCTGCCGCATGCCGCGCTGGATATCCGGCGAGCGATTAAACCAGCGCCAGATATTGCCGGTACGAAGGTTTTCCGCGGAGGCGAGTGTTATTCCCACATCGATGCCTACAACATCGGGATTCGACCATCCCGTGAGCGGATTAAAGCTGTCGACGAAACCATACCGGCCGTAAACACGTTCGGCGAAGGTGTCATGCATGTAGCGCAGCGGTGGCAAACAGATTTCCGGCGCAAACATCAGCGACCCTGCCGGAGCGCACGGGACAACGGTGCCGTCCATGTCGCGGCGCGAGATGGGGCTGCCCCAAGTGATGTATCCGATATCGCTGTCCGATGGCGAGACTCCCCACATGTTGGGTGAGAAATCGGGGAAGAATCCGCGGAGACTCAACCAAAATGCGCGGAACGCATAAGTCGCGATCACGGAGTTCTGAAAATAGTCGATTTCAAACGGGGGACCGTCGCGCAGGCCTGCGAGGGAGAGCCAGCTCTGCGAGTATTGATGGGTGAATATAGGGCCTGCGCCGACATAGCGGTAGCCCGCAAGTTCAATGGGATCCCGTTCAAACAGGTACCAGGAGCGCGCCGCGAGCGGATACGTCGGCGATGAGATGGCCAGCATATTCAAAATGGCGTTTTCGCGATAATCCACCCATTCGGCACGAAGGAACCCGCGGTCCGGGAACCAGCCCATTCGAATCAGCCCGGTCTGTTCGTCGGTCAGCCAAGGAAAATCTACACGGGCGAATATTTCTGCTCCCAGGCTGTAGATCTCGTCGTCATCCTGAAAGTATTGCTGGGCAGTTATCACCCCGGCGAGCAGCAGAGCCGTGTCGATGGAAGAAAGTTCGCAGTTCCATATGCGGGCGCCGCTTTTGCGATCGACAAAGTGGTAATACCAGCCGCGAACGTTATCCTGCTGGCTCGCCAAATGACGGAGGCACGCCCGAACGCGCTGCAGTGCTTCGTTGGGATTGACCCAGCGGCGCTCGTGGGCGATGCACAAAGCGGTGAGATAGAAGCCGGTAACCGCGGTGCTGGCGGCTTCCAGATTCCGGCCGCCGATTTGGGTTCCGTCTGCGCGCACGCGGTCGAGCACCAGCCCCGTGTTCGGGTCGCCCTGTTCCCAGAAGAACCGGAATGCGCGACGCGATAGATCTTCGAGGAAGTTATCGTCAGAGCGGGAGAGTTTGAACGGAGGCCGTGAAGAACTCGTCTGGCCGACACCGGCTTTCGATATCAGAGCCAAGGCGGCGGCGCGGTTCAGGAAGTCACGGCGGGAAAGGCGATTCATGTCAATAAAAAGAGCTACGCTATTTTGGGCTCAGGAACATCCCGAAATGCGCGCCATATTAAAACGCGCACAACGAGCACCAATCGCTCTGTGCGCTTGCATATTAAAACGCGCACAACGAGCACCAATCGCTCTGTGCGCTTGCATTTTAAAACGCGCACAACGAGCACCAATCGCTCTGTGCGCTTGCATACCTATTCTGCTGTTTGGGCTCTCATCGTTTGCGGCTGCCCAGGAGATCACCACTTTAACAGGTCAGCCAACGATACGCGTTCACGGCGAAGCCACCGTTTCGGCCGAACCGGATCAGGCGCAGTTCGATATCGGAGTGGAGACGCAAGCCGCTACAGCCAAAGAGGCCACCGATAAGAATACCGCTCAGACCAACGCCTTGGTGCAGGAGCTGAAGACCATTGTGCCCGCGGGCGACATCAAGACAGTCAACTTTTCGGTGAATCCCAACTATGTTTATCCGCCCGCAGGTGGCCCGGCCAAAATCACCGGCTATACCGCCACGAACACGGTTCGCTTGCAATTGAGCGACATTGCGATGCTGCAAAAAGTAATCGATGTGGCGATGCGATCGGGCGCCAACAGCATCAACCGGCTGACGTTTTCGCTGAAGAACGAAGAAGCTGTGCGTGACCAGGCGCTCGGGCAAGCGGCCGATCAGGCGAGATCGGGTGCGATTGCGCTGACGGCAGCGCTGAAGATGAAATTAGGCCGGCTGTTACGGGTCGAGGAGGGACAGCCGGTGATCGTCTCGCCGGCCAGGCAGATCAGTTTCGGGCGGGCGACATCCACCGAGGTGACGCCCATTTCACCGGGGCGCATCGATGTACACGCAGACGTAAATCTGACCTACGAGATTATCAGCCAGTAGCAGATACTATGCGGTGACTAGCGCCGGCTCTGCCGCGACGATGCGGCGGACCGCTTCGTCCATGGCCTCGCGCCACGTATCAAACAGGGCGTAAGTCGTGGCGCCGCGGCAGTCCTGCAGCACCCAATAGACATAGCCCAACTCAGATTTCGTCTGCCTGATCTTCATACAAGGCCGGCGCTTAATAGCCGGTTCCGGCTGGCTTGCCGGGCCCGGGAGCAGTTCCGAAGCGGCGGCCTGTGGCGTGCGGCTCGACAGCAAAGCCTCCACGCCAGCCAGAACACTAATCGCGCCAGCGACCAAGCTGCGCCCACGGCGATCGCGGCAGAGACTTCGAAGAACTTTGCCGAACATGCAGATTTGAAATACTCATACCACAAAACACGTCGCCGGGAAAGTTGTAACCGGCATTTATAGAATGTTGATCGCTCGCGCAGCGAGAATCGCCACCGTCGCCAGCGAAATACAGCTCTGCAGCATCATCAGCACTTTCGCCCACCGGCCGAGGACGGGAACGTCGGTGGGTGAGAACGCTGTGCTGGTGTTAAAAGCGATAAACAGATAATCGACGAACTCCGGTTTCCACGCTTCATCGATCAATTTTGAGCCTTGGGGCAGCGCCATCTGGGGAAACAGAAAAGCGCCTTTCGTGTGGCCAGCGCTCGATTCACGCGCGTGCGGGCCTCCGGCGTCGAGCCGCCAATACCAGCACGCGAACACGAGAATGTTGCTTATCCACAATGCAACGGCCGAGCGCAGCAGATCCTCCGGCGGCAAACGCTTGCCCGGCAGCCCGGCTATAAGGAATACCAGCGACCACCACAGCGCCAGCGTGAGCAAAACCAGTATTGAGATGCCAAAGACCACATTCAACTGGTGGCGGCCTGTCCGATGAAAGAAAATCGTCGGAATCAGCAAAACGACAGCTCCGGCGGGCACGAGCCAGTTCGGGCCGAATGTCAGCCGCTCGGGAAGTAACAGATCCAAAACGCAAATGGCGAGAAGCGCTATCACAGCGGGCAAGCGCAACCGCCTGCCAACAGCGCCTGCTTTGTCATTCAGATTTTTCGGCATAGTTGGAGACGAGTGTACGATGCGTGGCGCTCGCCGGATATGCAACTGCCTGCGCTAAGCTTATGCCTGATCGAACTTATCCCATGAAAAAATTCGTTTTCGTTGTCGTGTTCTCTCAGGCGGCACTTGCCGTTGCGCAAACGGCAAAGCCGGTTCCGACGCTAAAAAGCGTTCTGCTGCAGCAACTGCGCTGCACGCATAACCAGAAATGTAACTGGTTCGTGCCGTCCAGCGTTGCGGTCGCCGGGCTGACACCGGGGCAAGCGAAATGGAAAGACCATGCAGGAAACCATTCGGTTATGGAGCTGGCAAATCACCTTGTATTTTGGGACGAGCGAAATCTGGTGAAGTTTAAGGGCGGCCAAACGCTTCAATTCAACGGCAACAACGATGAAACGTTTCAGAGCTCGCGGAGCTGGGATGCGACGGTGCAGAAACTTGACACGGTCCTGACGGAATGGGAAAAGGCGATCGAAGCTGCCGATGAAAAAACGCTCAGCAAGTGGTACCAGACCATTGGAGATCTTGCGGCTCACAATGCCTACCATATCGGGGAAATGATTTACGCCCGAAGAGAGGCAAAGGCCTGGAACCCGGAAAACGGCGTGCATTAATCTGAACCGGGCTGCAAAATTAACGATTTTTCGGTAACGGATTCAATCTTGGGCCGCGAATAAAAAATCGGGAAATATCGCCCGCGAGCCCAGAGCTGATACAGATCGCGATAGTGCGGGTCGTTGACGTCGCCGGATTGTCCGGGGGTGTTCAATCCCAACGAATCGTCCCAATCTTCGGTATCGGCGATGATCTTGAAAGATCCGCCACTGGACTGATTATGCGGGTCGCTGCCACGTGATCCAGGTGGAAGGACCCGCGGCGTTATGCCAGGCGATAAACCGGCGGTCGCATCTACCGTGTACGCGTCCCCGCCGCGCGGCAGATCGCCTACGTCGAACCTGGCGCGTTCCTTGGGGTTCATGGCACCACTCATCGGGTGATAAATGAGCGCATGATGATATGCGCCAAGCTTCCACTTCTCCATATCCGCGCCCAGCCGCTGGGTGAGGTTTGCGACGGCTTCATTCAGGCTTTTGAGGAGGAATGCATCGCGCCCGGCTATCGGGTCCGGCCCGAAGCGCCCATCGGGGGCTTCCATCCAATGAATGATTTTCGAAGGCGGCGGGATACCGATAAATTGCTGCGCTTCTGCGGGCACGAACGCGGCTCGAGCATCGGCCAGAATGTGCCATTGCCACATCTCGTAGATTCCTGCCGCAACCGAATTCTTGTCCAGATTGAAGTCCCATTCGAGCAGGCGCTGGCGTGCGTGTTCGGTTGCCTGATTTGCCGGCTTGACCTCGCGCAACAGCGGGACCAGCTCACGCGCAGGAATCGAGAAAACACTATTCTGCAACTCCATCATGTCCGCGACCGTGAACATCCGTCCGGACCTGAGAAACTGCTCGACGGTGTCGGCCCGAAACGGATCGGCCCAGGTGTAATGCAGCGCCTCTCTATAGGGCCAATCGGGGGGAATCAGATAGTTGTTCGAAGTGTTGAAAAAGCCCTTCTCCGGATTCTGCACGTGCGGCAGAGCTTTTATTGGAAGAAATCCGTCCCATTCATAGCGGCCGTCGCCAGGTACCGGAAGCAGCCCGCTCCAGTTGGGGCGCAGTGGGGCGATTCCCACCGCCTGGTAGCCGATATTGCCGTCCTTATCGGCCCAAACCATGTTCTCGGCAGGAATGCGGCTGTATGCGCAGGCATCACGAAACTGCTGCCAGGTCGCAGCTTGATCCATGCGCAGGCTGGCAAGATACGGCGCTCCGCCTGGTTGGAGCCACGCCGCGCGTATCGCGTATGCCTTGTGGTGGGTCCTGTCCTCGAACACTACCGGCCCATGGCGCGTATATTTCAGTTCCACCTCGGCCGGCTGTGCGCCCCTGACTGGAATCGATTCTCTGATGACTGTTATCGATTCCCATCCCCCGGCATACCTGTACTGCAGCGGGTTGTCTGGATTTGTATCGTATACATACAGGTCTTCGCTATCGGTGCCAAAAATCGTGAGCCCCCACGCTCCGCGCTCGTTATGCCCGATCGAGACGCCCGGCAGAGCAGGTTCCCCGCCCCCAATCACGTTCCATCCAGGCGCCACCAAGTGGACCCAGTAACGCAATGATGGGACTTCCAACTGGCGATGTGGATCGTTCGCCAGGATCGGATATCCGCTGGCGGTGAGTTTCCCGCTCACCACCCAGTTGTTGCTACCAAGATCCTGCCGGAGCTGGCTTAGTTCGACAGCCGAGGGATATCCGGTTGACCCGTTGAGTTGAGCGAGCGCAGGGCCCCGCTCCTTAGAGTTGTCCCGGTACTGCGCAACGAGGTCCTCCGCGGTAAAGCGAACCGGGGTCCGGAACGCGGAATAGAGATCCAGCACATCGCGCGAAAGCAACGACGCATCGATTGCCGGATCGAGATTCAGATCCGGATCGGGCGGCTGGAAATAATCGAGATCTTTGACGCGCTGGACCCCTATGGCCCGAATCGCAAGCGCGATATTGAGCTCCTGAGTAACATTCCCCAGCAACCCGTTGAAGCGCGAGATCACAACTGCCGGAGTCCAGTCGCCCGGCTGGATGCGAAGCATTTTAAACTCCGGCGTCAGAAGCGCCGGATTCCGCCGCGTCTCCGCAATACGCGCATTGATGCCGTCCACAAACGACTGAATAATCTGCGCGCCGTGAGGATGATACCAGTTGAGCTCCTGTGTAAAATCGCCGCGATATAGGAAGAGGCGGTTGCCAATATCGCGGCGAAGCGCCTTCCTGCCAAGAATTTCCGCCATTGTGCCGGTGGCCTGCCTGCGCCAGATCTCGAGCTGGAACAGCCGGTCTACAGCCACGTTGTATCCCTGCGCAAAGAACAAATCCGATTCGTTCTTCGCGTAAATGTGGGAAATGCCCCAACGGTCTTTGAGTATTTCGACGGAATCTTTCAGTCCTGAGATCCGCACCACCCGCTGCTGCTGAGCCGGCGCAGGCTGTGCCGCAGCTAGCCAGGCAATGGTGAAAAGTCCACATACAAATCTGGCGAACCTCATCCGCGCGTCCCCTCTATTGTGTGATCGTCTGATGTTACACCTCTCAAAGTAAGGTCGAAATGCATCGATCGGCCTGCCCGTTGTGGGCCGGCGTTGGCTTGGTAACCAGCCGCGCCGCTTGGCCTGTAACGCTACAGTCCTGGTTCGCGTCCATTTCGCGCCGTTCCCCTCGCACAGGAGACCACGATGTCGAACCCTAGAACCCTCACCGCTTTTTCACTCGCTGCATTGCTCTTGGGAGCCCTGCCCTTCCCGGCTGAACAAGCCGGTACGCCGCAACGAATCGCTTTCCCGCTTCATACCAACGGCAGGTGGATTGTGGATTCTACCGGCAGGCGCGTGAAGCTGCGCAGCGTGAACTGGTATGGCGCCGAAGAACAGGACTTTGTCGTCGCGGGACTTGAAATCGAGACGCTCCCTCACATCGCCCACCTCATCAAGACTATGGGATTCAATTCCGTTCGTTTGCCTTGGTCGAACGAAATGTACGAAAGCAATCCAATCGTGCCGGACTATGCCGTCGCCGCGAATCCCGACCTCAAGGGCAAGCATGCCATGAAAATCTTCGACGAAGTTGTGCATGCTCTGGCGAAAGAAGGATTAATGATTATCCTCGATAACCACACGAGTGATGCGGATTGGTGTTGCAGCAACAGCGACGGCAATACACTCTGGTACAACTCCGATTACCCCGAAAGCTCGTGGATCGCCGACTGGCAGGGTATGGTGGAGCGCTACACGAATGTTCCAGAAGTAATTGGCGTAGATCTTCGCAACGAGCCGCGCTCCAATGCCACCTGGGGTGGCAGCCCGGTTACAGATTG